>JANXXA010000059.1 GCA_025350885.1 Phenylobacterium sp. | reverse complement strand
CGCCGCCCGCCCGGCGTAACCGCTGGCGCTGATCGTAACTCACGGTCTCCAGAGCGATCGCCAGGCTGGCGCGCCGCTTGACCTCGACCACCGCCAGCACGCCGCGCCGCTGCGCCAGGATGTCGATTTCCGCCTGCGGGGTCTTCAGTCGAAAGCCCAGGATGCGATAGCCCTTGGCCATCAGCCAGATCGCCGCCAGCACCTCGGCGCGCCGCCCCGCCAGGCGCGAGGCCGTCCCGCGCAGGCGCCGGACCTGGCTCATGGCTCCGCCCGCATCGCCATCGCGCGCCGATAGACGTCGCGACGCGACAGGCCGAGCGCGGCGGCCACCTCGGCGGCGGCCTCGGCCGGACGCAGGCGGCCCAGCGCGTCGGCCAGCGCGGTGTCGATGTCGCCGGCGCTGGCGACCGCCGCCTCGCCCGGCGCCACCAGGATGACGATCTCGCCCTTCGGCGCATCCAGCCTGGGGTCGGCGGCGAGCAGGGCGAGCGGTCCGCGATAGAGCGTCTCATAGAGCTTGGTCAGTTCGCGACAGACCACCGCCTCGCGGGCGCCCAGCACCTCAGCCATATCGGCCAGGCTCGCCGCCAGCCGCGATCCGCCCTCGAAGAACACCAGGGTCGCGCGGATCGGCGCCAGGTCTTCAAGGAAGCTCCGCCGTGCGGCGCGCCTGGGCGGCGGGAAGCCCGCGAACAGGAACCGGTCGGTGGGCAGGCCGGCGACGGACAACCCGGCCAGCAAGGCCGACGGGCCGGGGATCGGGAACACCGGAAAGCCCGCCGCGGCCGCCTCGCGGACGATCCGATAGCCGGGGTCCGAGATCAGCGGCGTCCCGGCGTCGGAGATCAGGGCCACGCGCCCGCCCTGCGCCAGGGCGGCCATCGCGCGCGCCCCGCCCCGCTCGGCGGCGTGCTCGTCATAGCGTTCCAGCTTGGCCGAAAGCCCGTAGGCCGACAGCAGCTTGCCGGCCACCCGGGTGTCCTCGGCCAGCACCAGGTCGGCGGCGTTCAGCACATCGAGCGCGCGCAGCGTGATGTCCCGCAGATTGCCGATCGGGGTCGCCACCACATAGAGCCCTGGCGCCAGCGGCGCGTCATCCAGAGCGGGTGGGGCGAGACCTCTGACCATCGGCGGAGGGTTCGCCGGTCAGGGGGGAGAAGGCAAGCGTCGCCTGATCTCCCCCCTCAGCTCGCCAGCTCCACGGTGAGCCGATCCAGCACCAGCCGTCCTGCAGAGGTGGCGCGCAGGCGCAGGCGGTCGTCGGCCAGCAGGCCCAGGTTGATGAGGCCGGCGATCCGCGCCGGGGGGATGGCCAGCGCGGCGACGTCGGCCAGGGCGACGCCCTCGGTGATCCGCAGGCCGCTCAGCAGGCGTTCCTGGGCCGCCTCCCGCGGGCTCAGTGTCTCGCGGGTGGCCAGGCCCGTGCCGGCGTCATTGACCAAGGCGATGTAGTCAGCCGGTCTGGCGGCCGCGCAGGTCGCCTCGCGCACGCCGCCCCGGGTGATCCGTCCATGCGCGCCGGGGCCGACGCCCAGATAATCCTGACCCTGCCAGTAGACCAGGTTGTGGCGCGAGCGGGCGGCCTGGCCCCGGGCATGGTTGGAGACCTCGTAGGCGTCGAAGCCGGCGGCCTCCAGCACGGCCTGGGTGGTGTCGAAGAGCGCCGCCCCCGTCTCGGCGTCCGGCGGGACGAGCGCGCCCCGGCGCACGGCGCGATCAAACGCCGTGCCCGCCTCGATGGTCAGCTGGTAGGGCGAGATATGCTCGGCGCCCAGGTCCAGCGCGCGGGTGAGTTCGTCGCGCCAACTCGCTGGCGTCTGGCCCGGCCGGGCGTAGATCAGGTCGACGGAGAGGCGCGGGAAGGCGCGGCGCGCGGCCCCGGTCGCGCGGAGGGCGGCAGCCGCGTCATGGTTGCGGCCCAGCAGGACCAGGGCCGCGTCGTCCAGCGCCTGGACGCCCAGCGACAGGCGGCCGACCCCGGCCGCCGCGAAGGCCGCGAACCGCCCCGCCTCGGCGTCGGTGGGATTGG
>JANXXA010000058.1 GCA_025350885.1 Phenylobacterium sp. | reverse complement strand
GGCCGCCCGCCGATCTCGATCATCGGCTTGGGCTTCAGGTGGCTCTCTTCGGAGATGCGTGTGCCAAGGCCACCCGCCAGGATCACCGTCTTCATGATTTCTCCCACCCGCGCCCCGCAAGCCCTCATACAGCGGACACCCGCAGCGTTGAAGCCCGATCCACATACCCCTAGGAGTCGGGCGCGCCACTGTGGCCCGGCAGGTGGACGAAACCCAGGCCCGGGATGCGCTCACGCCAGGACATCAGCTGGTCGGCGCGCCGCTTGAACCCATGCAACAGCAGCACGTTCGGGGTCGGCGCGTCGGCCGTGAACACGCTGCGGCCCTCGCGGGTCTCCACCACATAGTTGCGCAAGCGGGTCTCCCAAGAGGCGGGGGGGCCATCGGACGATCGGGGCCATCTTAGCTGACTTTCGGCTTGCCAGAACGCCGCCGACGCCCGATCCAGGCCCATGGCCGAAGACCCTCGCGTCGCCTTCATCATCGCCGGCGTGCAGAAGGCCGGCACCACGGCCCTGTTCGACTATCTGGGCGAAGAGCCGGGGGTGGCGCTGGCGGCGACCAAGGAGCTCCACTTTTTCGACGACGAGGCGCGCGACTGGGCGGCTCCGGACTACGGCGCCTATCACGCGAGCTTTCCGCGCGCCGACGGGCGGCCGCGCGGCGAGGCGACGCCGATCTATCTCTATTGGCCGAACAGCCTGGAGCGGATCAGGGCCTACAATCCGAGCATGAAGCTGATCGTGCTGCTGCGCGATCCCGTGGCGCGGGCCTGGTCGCACTGGCGAATGGAGACCGCGCGCGGCGCCGAGACGCACCCCTTCGCCCGGTGCATCCGGCAAGGTCGCCAGCGGCTGTTCCAGGCGCAGCCCTGGGGCCATCACCGGGAGTATTCCTATGTGGAGCGGGGCTTCTATGGCGAACAGATCGAGCGCCTGCTGGGGCTGTTTCCCGCCCAGCAGCTGCTGATCCTGCGCGCCGAGGACCTGCGCGCCGACCCCGCCGTCGCGCTGGGCGCGGTGCGGACGTTCCTCGGTCTGGCGGACGGCGCGGCGGTGTCCCGCAGAGAGGTCCACGTCGGCGGCGATGGACCAGTGGGCTCGGCGCTGACGGCGCCCGACATCGCCTGGCTGCGGGGGGTCTACGCCCACGACCAGCACCGGTTGGCGCGGCTGACCGGCGTGCGCTACGGCTGAGGCGACAGTTTCGTCGCGGACCCGCGCGAGCATCGACGCGTGGAGTACGCAATTTCCCTCCTCCCCTTGTCATCCCGGACGGCCGCAGGCCGAGCCGGGACCCAGGAGCAACCGCACGGGATCAACCTCCTGGGTCCCGGCGCTTCAGCCTGCGGGCGCAGGCTTACGGCCGGGATGACAGGGAAAATTTGTGCTTTTTTGACCTGGGTTCGTTGTCCTGCAAAAGGACGAAGCGTTGGCGTCACGCCGACCGCCCTGGAGGATGAACCCCATGCGCCTGCCCGCCCTCGCCGTTTTCGGGATGTTGGCGCTGGGCGCGGCGCGGGGCGAGCCCGCCGCGCCGGCGCTTAGCTTTCCGCTGGCCTGCGAGATCGGCCGGACCTGCGAGATCCAGCACTATTTCGACCGCGATCCGGGGCCGGGCGTGCGGGATTATCGCTGTGGCCTGCGCACCTATCAGGGGCACGACGGGCTCGACATCCGGCTGTTGGACATGGCTGCGCAACGGGCGGGAATCGCGGTGCTGGCAGCCGCGGCGGGGCGGGTCACCGGGCTGCGCGACGGGCAGCCGGACATCTCGATCCGCAGCCCTGGGGCGCCCTCGGTTGCTGGCAAGGAATGCGGCAACGGCGTGGTGGTCGATCACGGCGCCGGCTGGGTGAGCCAATACTGCCACCTGGCGCGCGGCAGCGTCGGCGTGAAGGTGGGCGATGCGGTGGCGGCCGGCCAGCCGCTGGGCCGCGTGGGCCTGTCGGGTGACACGGAGTTTCCGCATCTGCACCTGACGGTGCGGCATGGCGGCCGTGCGGTGGACCCGTTTTCGCCTGCAGTTGGGGCACCAGGCGAGGTCGCGCCGGGAAGCTGCGCCGCGCAGTCACCGCTGTGGAACGGCCCCGCCTTGCACCAGCTAAGCTACAAGGCCGGGGCCGTGCTCAACACCGGCTTCACCACGGCGGCGGTGGAGAACGGAGCCATCGAGGCGGGCGGACTGCCGGCGGCCGGCCCAACCGCGCCGATGCTGATCGCCTACGTTCGGCTGATCGAGCTTGCGGCCGGAGATCAGGTCGAGCTGATCCTGACGGGACCGGACGGCACGGTGCTGGCCCAGTCGCGGCTGAAGCCTCTGACCGGTCAGATGGCCCAGTACACCGCCTATCTGGGCGCACGCCGGACGGCGCCCGCCTGGCCGCGCGGGGCCTACGTGGCGCAGCTCCAGGTTCATCGTGGCAATGCGGTCGCCCTGTCCCGGCGCTGGCAGGTCATCGTCTGAGGCGGGAGGACCTGACCTTGATCAAGGTCTCGTCTCCTCACCCTTTAGGCCGGAGGGTTTCGCCCAAAAGAAAAGGGCCGCCCCGAAGGGCGGCCCCAGACTTTGTCGCCCAAGCCGAAGCTTAGGAGTGGAGGATATTCGAGGCGCTGATGTCGGCGAGAGTCCGGCCAACCAGCACGATCGCATCTTCAGCCGTGCCGTTGTCGCCAGCAGTGTCACTGAACACCACGACATCGGTCCCGACCTGCACCGCGACGTAATTGATCACGCCAGCGGCGATCTGCGCGTTGGCGGCCGACAACGCCGAAGCGTAGTCGGGGGCGGTGATCTCAAGATAGTCGGCGCCGTCCACGGCGGGGGTCGTCGCGGTCCCAAAGCCGAGAGAGTCGGTAGAGATCCAATCCTTGATCTGGTCGAGGGTGCCGGGCACTACGCCGGAGTCCCCGTTGGCAAAGTAGAACTGATCGGTTCCGCCGCCGCCGGTGAGGAAGTCGGTGCCCGCGCCCCCGGCGATGGTGTCATTGCCAAGCCCGCCGGTGATCACGTCGTCGCCAGCGCCGCCGGAGACAGTGTCGTTGCCGTCACCACCGTCGATGCTGTCGGCCGCCGTACCCGCCACGACAGTGTCGTTGCCGAGGCCGCCGGAGATCGTATCCGCGCCGCCGGCATTACCCAGGTTGATGTTGTCGTTGCCGTCGCCGCCGGAGACGTTGTCGGCGCCGCCACCGCCCGTGGTGGTGCCGGCGCCGCCAAGGTTGGTGATCGTGTCGTTGCCGGCGCCGCCCGTAACGGTGTCGTTGCCGCTAACGCCACTGACCGTACCGGTCGTGTTGCTACCGCCGCCGATGACAATGGAGTCGTTACCGGCGCCGCCATCGATATTGTTGTTGCCGCCGGAGATGTCCACGAGGCTGTCGTCACCGTCGCTGCCGCCGACCACGTCGTTGCCCGAACCGGTGGTCACCGTGTCATTGCCGATGCCGGCATCGACGTTGGCGACGCCCGCGCCGGAGGAGGTGATGTTGTCGTTGCCGTCTTCACCCTTGAGGGTGACCACGTCCCCGGCGATCGACCCCGAGCTGACAATGGTGTCGTTGCCAAGGTTGCCGTTCAGGTTGTCGGAGCCAGCGGCCGAACTGGTGATCTTGTCATTGCCTTGACCGCCCAGCAGGACGTCGTTGCCGGTGCTCGAGGAGGTGATGGTATCGGTGCCCGCGTTGCCTTCGACGAAGTTCGCGCCGGTTCCGGACACGTCGATGGTGTCGTTGCCATCGCCGCCAATCAGCGAATCGCTGCCGCCCGCGCCGACAATCGCGTCGTCGCCGGCGCCGCCATCAATGGTGTCGTTGCCGGCGCCGCCGGCCAGGACGTCGTCGCCGTCAACACCGGCGATGCTGTCGTTGCCGCCGTTTCCGGCCACGGTGTCGTTGCCGAGGTCGCCGCTGAGGATGTCGCCGCCGCTGCCGCCGGTGATGTTGTCGTTGCCCTTGCCGCCCAGCAGGGTGTTGCCGGTGGTGCTGGTGGACGCGACGATGGTGTCGTTGCCAAGGTTGCCCTGGGCGAAGTTGCTGCCGCTGCTGACGTCGATGTTGTCGTCGCCCTGGCCACCGAACACGGTGTCGTTGCCACTGCCGCCGTTCAGCGTGTCATCGCCCGCATTGCCCTGCAACAGGTCGTTGCCCGCGCCGGCGGTGAGGTTGTCGTTGCCGAGGCCGCCGAACAGGCCGTCAGCGAATGGCGTGCTCGCGGTCGGAGCATCGGGAGCCGCCGTACCAACGTAGAGGTTGGAGCCGTCGGGGAACACCACAGCTCCGTTGACCGGGATGTCGCCTTCGCCGCCGAGAGCCGGGCCGAACACCACGGACCGGCCGGTGGTGTTGTCGATGAGGGTAATGGTCGCGGTGCTCGTCGCCGTTGCGGCGTTGTAGAGCACGGTCATCTTCGCGCCCGAAGACGCCGGATTGGCGAACACCAGCGTGTCGCTCGCGGCTGTAAAGCCGAGGGCCTGACTCGCGGTGATCGTTTCAAAGAAAAATGTCGACATGTATCTCTCCAGTCTGTGTCACACGAACCCCCGGCAACTTTAACCCCCATCCCCGATGGAGCAGTTCCGGCGATCCATTTGTCCCAAGCGCCATAGCGTGGCTGCGGCGAAGGTTATACGAGCCCGAGGCGAGAGGTATCGGAACCCCGCCCTTTACGCAACAGCAAAAAGCCCGTGAAAACCTTAGTTTGAGCCCCTGTTACCGAGACGCATCTATTGATCATGCAGCGCGTCGCGCAGGGTATCGGTGATCGGTGCAATCAGCGATCCCATCACCGTCTTGGAGCCGGTGACAATCATCGTCTGGGCCGGCATGCCGGGGGTGATCCGGGTGCCCTTGCGCAGCTTCATCAGCTCCCTGGGATCGATCCGCAGATCCACGCGATAGAAGGCCAAGCCGGTCTTTTCGTTGGCGATTTTGTCGGCGGAGACCAGCATCACCTTGGCTTCCAGCGGCGAGTGCCAGCGCTGGTTCAGGCCGGTGAAGCGGACCCGCGCCGGCATGCCCACGCGCACGTCATCGACGTCTTCGGGCTTGATCATGGCGCTGACAATCAGCGGCGCGTCGGCTGGCACCACATCCATCAGCAGCTCGCCCGCCGCGGTGATTCCGCCGACCGTGAACTGGGTCAGGGTGAAGACATATCCGTCCACCGGAGAGCGCACCACGGTTGAGTCGAGCGTTTCCTTGGCGGTGGTGAGTCGCGGCACGGAATCGGCCAGGTGCGACTGGGCGTCGCGCAGACCGTCGGCGGCCTGGCTGGTGCGGGTGTCGCGGCCCGCGACCATCTGCATGCGGGTCTCGCCGATCTGCTGGCGCAGGCGGGCGATGTCGGCCAGCAACGAGCCCTTGCGCCCGTCCAGGTCGGCGATCGAGCGCTGATAGCGCAGGATCAGCGGCTTGGGGGCGAAGCCCTTGTCATAGAGGGTCTGATAGCCGGCCATCTCCTCGGCGGTCAACTTGCGCTGTTCGTCGACCGAGGCGACCTGCGCCTGCTGGGCCAGATCCAGACCCAGATCGAGGGCCAGCAGGC
>JANXXA010000034.1 GCA_025350885.1 Phenylobacterium sp. | reverse complement strand
GTTTCGCGCCACGGGCCTCAGACCGCGCTGCATCGAGGAGATGCAGCGCCGCGGCATCGCCTACGATTCCGCCAACTTCGATCCGACGCGCGCGCTGGGCACATCATGAAGTTCGACGGCAACCTCATCGTCCTTATTCTGGTGTTCGCTGCGGTGTTCACCGCCGGCCAGGCGGCGTTCGGCCTGTTCACCGTCGCCACCCAGAAGCGGCTTGTGAACAGGCGGCTGAAGGTCGCCGACAAGGTCGATGGGGTCTCGGCCCTGGTCATGGAGCTGCGCAAGCAGCGCGGGCTCAACGCCGCCGGCGACAAGGGCGGGCGGCTGCGCTGGCTCTCCGACCTGATCGTCGCCTCGGGCGTGACCTATGACGCGAAGAAGTGGGTGCTCTATGCCGTGCTGGCCGCCTTGGTCGGCGGAATGGCCGCCGCGGTGCTCACCAAGGTCCTGCTGATGTTCGTGGTCGGCGCACTTGTCTTCGGGCTCGGCGGTCCGATCATCTATCTCAGGACCATGGCCGGCAAGCGCGCCAAGGCGCTCGGCTACCAGCTGCCGCAGGCCCTGGAGATCATCGTCCGCAGTCTCGAGGCGGGCCACCCGGTGCCCACCGCGATCAATCTGGTCGGCCGCGAAATGAGCGACCCGATCGGCTCGGAATTCGGCATGGCCGCCGACGAGATCGCCTATGGCGCCACCATGGAACAGGCCATCGCGCGGATGTCAGAGCGGTGCCAGCACCCCGACGTCGATCTGTTCGCCGCCACCGTGCGCCTGCAGGAGCGCGCCGGCGGCAACCTGACCGGTCTGTTGAAACTCAACGCCGCCACCGTCCGCGATCGTCACAAAATGCGCCTGAAGATCAAGGCGGCGTCCTCTGAAGGCCGCGCTTCGGCGATGATCCTCACCTCCGCGCCCTTCCTGGCCATGGGCTTCATCATCATCTCCGCCCCGCACTTCTACGGCGACGTTATCCACGAGCCGGTGGTCAAGTACGGCCTGGCGATCCTCGGGGTCTGGATGTTCATCGGCAACATGGTCATGCGGCGCATGATCGATCTGCGGCTCTAGGGGGAGCGCCGCGCATGGACCCGACCCAGCTGCAGGCCGCGCTCTCCGGCGCCGGCGCGATCCTCGTGCTGGCCGGTGTCGGCGGGGTGGCGTGGGTGGCCGCCACCGAGCTTCGCCTGCGCGCAATTCGCCGCGGCCGTATGCAGACCGCCGGTGGGGGCGGCTATGGCGCACCGGCTGGTCACCGGACCTCCGGCGCGGGCTTGGGAAGCCAGCTGCTCGGCGGGGTCCGGCGCCTGGGTCAGCAGGCCGCTGTGCGCGATCCGGCCCAGCTGTCGGTGCTGCGCAACCGGCTGATGCAGGCCGGCTTCTACAATCGCGAGGCGCCGACGATCTACCTGGGCGTGCGCGCCGCGGCGCTGGCTCTGGCCACCCTGGGCGTCGTCGTGCTGTTGCCGCTGATCGCCGGGGGCAAGGGTGGCATGGGCGGCATCGCCATGGCCGGGGTCATGGCCGGCGTCGCGATCCTGGGTCCCGACCAGGTGCTGAAGATGCGTCGGACCACCCGCGAGCGGGAATATTCCGACGGCTTCCCCGACCTGCTGGACCTGTTGGTGGCCTCGGTCGAGGCGGGCCTCAGCCTCGACGCCGCCGTCACCCGGGTGACCGAGGAACTGGCCCGGCGTTATCCGAACCTGACGGTCCACCTGCGCTTCCTGGTGTTGGAACTGAGGGCCGGCAAGTCGCGCAAGGACGCCTGGTCCGCCTTCGCTGACCGCCTGGGCATCGACGACGCGCGCCAGCTCGCCACCATGCTGCGCCAGGCCGAGGAGATGGGCACCAGCCTGGGCGACACACTGACCGTCTTCTCTCAGGACATGCGCGCCAAGCGGATGCTGCGAGCTGAGGAGAAAGCCCTGGCCCTTTCCGCCAAGCTCACAGTGCCGCTGATCCTGTTCATTTTCCCCTGCCTGCTGGGCTCCCTGATGCTGCCGGCCGCCGCCCGCCTGATGCAGGTGTTCGGCAAGCACTGAGGCGCGGGCCAACGCCGGCGCCGAGAGCTGGGGGCGAGATTGCGACCGGCGCAGGGTCATGCGACGTTTGGCGCCGGACAGGAGGCTCCATGCTGCTCGCACCCATCCTCGCTCTCGCCTTGGCCGCCCAGGGGCCTGGAGCGCTCGCGCCGGCGCCGCCGGCCGCCGCAACCTCGCCTCCGGCCGCGACGCCGGCGATGCTGCCGCTGACCGTGCAGTTCGACCAGACCTCGAAGATCACCGGGCGGACCTATCGGATCTATGTCTCAAAGCCGGTCGCGCCGCCGCCCAAGGCCGGGTACCCGGTGCTCTATGTCCTCGACGCCGACATGGCCTTTCCGATAGCCGCCGGGCAGGTGATGCTGGGATCGTTAGGCGGCCGCTCGCCGGCTCTGGTGGTCGGCATAGGCTATCCCAACACCTTGGCGACGATGGTTCTGCGCGGGCGCGACCTGACGCCGTCCAAGCCGGATGCCGCCTCGCTGGCGACTGGCGGGCCGACGGCGAAGGCCGACGACTACGGCGGGGCCGACGACTTCCACCGCTTCATGATCGAGGAGCTTCGACCGGTCATCGCCGCGACCAACGCCGTCGATCCGGCCAATTCGTCGCTGATGGGCTATTCGCTTGGTGGCCTGTTTGCCCTCCACGTGCTGTTCCACCACCCCGACGCCTATCGAACCTTCGTGGCGGGCAGTCCGTCGATCTGGTGGAACGGCCGCGAAGTGCTGAAGGGCGAAGCCGCGTTCACCGAGGCGGTGCGGGCCGGCAAGGCGGCGCCGCGGCTGTTGATCACCTCGGACAGCTGGGAGCAGGCCGAGGATTCACCCGATATCCCGGCGTCCGGAAATGGCCGCGCCCCGGCCCTGGTGCAGATGAACGCGGCGCGGATGGTCGACAACGCGCGCGAACTCGCCGCCCGGCTCAAGGCGGTCAAGGGCGGCGCGGGGTATGAGGTGCGCTACGCCCTGTTCCCGGAAGAGACCCACCAGACCGGCATCCCGGCGTCCACCAGCCGGGGCGTCGCCTTCGTGGTCCATCCCTGACCGCGCCGTTCGCGATCAAGGCCGAGGTTGCCGATCCGCTGGCCAGCACATTCTCGTTCACGGCGCAGAAGACGATGTATGGCGGCCGGCATGTCGCCCAGGGCGACACGGTGTTCGTGTTCGCCAGCGAGATCGAGGGCGGGCGCGGCCTGATTGCCCGCGGCGTCGTCCTGTCCGCCGAAACCATCGCCAGGATGCCCGGCATCGCCCGGCAGACCCCGCGCGTCAGCGTCACCATTTCGCGCACCGGGCTGGCCAAGCGGCCGCTGGGGCGGCGCGAGCTCAGACATCTCGTCGACTGGACCGACGGCCAGCCGGGCACTGAGCTGAATTTCAAGCTCTATCGTCAGTCTACGAACAAGATCGTCGGGATCTCGGACGATGCGGCGGCGTTCCTGCGAGAGTTCTTTTGAGGCCTTCGACAGACGGGTTGGCGCAGCTGAGATTCCATCGGCGCGACATCAGCGGGGGGCGGTGGACTCCCGCTCTTCGAGGCGCACGGCTGCCAGCATGTTTGGGAGCGAGTAGTTGCCCTCGTGGCAGCTGTACTCGTAGATCGGTCCGGGGCTCCGTCGGAAGGGCATCTCGGCCCGCCAAGTCTGCGTGTAGAGCGTCGGATCCGTGACCTGGAATTCGTACAACAGGTCCGCGACGCTGAGGCGGGTGAACTTCTCCACAACCGTAGCCGCGGGCGATAGCTTAAGGCGTCCATAGCGCGAGAGGCCCGACGCGCAGAAGTTCGTGTTTTCAATCACCAGGGTCTGGCCCTCCCAACGTCCGACCGCATCACCCATCCAGGACACCACGGCGGAAGGGGCATGACGCCGATCGCCCATGCGGACGATGTGAGCATCGTGGTACTTCTCGATCATCAGAACCACTTGGTCGGGAGTCTGTACGATCCTCATGAAATTGCCGTCGGGGCTGTTCAGTTGTGGCGGATATCCGCCTTCCGACGCGACGCAGCGCGCGGTGACCGTGCCGTCTTCGGGATTGTCGAGACCCCGCTTCCAGGATGGCTCGTCGTAGTGGAAACGCGTCTTCGTCTCCTCGTTGAATGGCAGCTTGCCGTCCGGAGGATCGACGATGAATGAGGTGCGGATTTCCCCCCGCACCCGCGCCAAACCGTCGCCGACATCCCAGAACTCGGAATCCTTCTGACCCAGGATATCGGGGTTTTCCGTGGTGAAGGCGCCCAGGCGCGCGAAGATCGCCTCGGCCTTGCGCGCCTCCTCCGGTGAGATCACCAGGCTCTTGAACTGCGCAGGACGCTCAAGCTTCGTGAAGGACGCGTTGGTCCAGACGCCCTCGATGTCGGGGGTTCCGAACCGCGTGCGCGGCGCGCGATAGCCGCCGGCTTCAGCGGCCCCCGGCACGGTTGCAGCGGTCACCGCAGCGAGCAGAAACCATCGTCGGCTCAGCCGGCCTTCGTCAAACATCTCTGCGCCCCTCCCACTGAATTCTGACCCTAGAGGAGGGTTCTGCATGTTCAACCGCAATCCGGCCGTCTTACAGCCAACGCAGATCGGGTCTCGGCCAATCCTGCTCCGGAATGGAACCAAGCGTCACCCCAACCCATATGGCCGGTAGGGTCCCGCGATCAGTTGCTCGAAGACCCCGACACCGCGCTGCTCGGGCGCGTTCGGCTGGGTCATCACCGCCGTCGAGATGGCCTGGATGTGCCAGTTTTCCGGGGCGGCCATATCGACCGTGGTCAGGTCGATGTCCTCGCGGGCCACCGCCAGATCGCCCTTCAGGGCGCCGTGCCGCCACTCGCCGCCATAGCCGATGCCACGCATCAGAAAGACGCCCTGGGGCTCGATGCGCACCGAGGCCTCGCCCTGGACCAGCGGGATTTTCAGCGTGCCGCCGAGCGCGTGTCGCGTGCCCCCTTTCAGCGTCACCTCCTCCATGCGCGGCGCGTCGGAATGCCAGCCCTCGTCGGCGCCCGCCCCGTCCGGCAGGATCACCGCGCGCGTGTTCCACGGCTTGCCCTCGGTGTCGGCGTTGACGTGGAAGAAGACGGATGTGTCGGCGAAATTGAGCGGCGTCCACTGCCAGAAGAACCCGGCCAGCCCCGCCCCCGGGGTGGGTTGCGGGTCGGGCAGGCCCACCGGCCGGATGCCCCAGGACCGGTCGCGCGTGCCGGTCCAGCCCGGGCCGGTCTCGCGCCGGTCGCCGTCCACCTCGGTCCAGCCGGTAACGCGCACGTTCTGCGTCAGCCGCGTATAGTCCATGAACATCCGGGGGCCGTTGCGCCGCGTGAACCTGGGTTCCTCGATCGGGAAGGACCGGCCCTCGAAGGTCAGCTCGATGGCCAGGCCCTCGGCGCGGTCGAGCGTCACCTTCAGCGTCCGCAGCGGTTCTACGACCTCGATCCGCACCGGCCCCACCACGAGGTCCATCCGCTCCATGCCCAGGATGCGCGAGGCGTGCAGGCAGCGCTGCACCCCATCGCGGATGATCGAGACATGGGCGTCGGCGACGTTCAGCGCCGGATAGATCCCGAAGGCCACCGCCACGAACTCCGCGCCGTCCGGCGAATAGCCGTTGAAGAAATAGCGGTCGTAGAAGTTCCGGTCCGAGCCGGAATAGGCGATCGGCTCCGGCGTCTGGTGGATCGGATAGTCGTCGCCCTTGGTCAGCATCGAGGTCCCTTGGCTCCCTTGACGTGCGGTCACGCTTGCGAGCCGCCGTCGGCGCGTATCAAGTGCGCGCGACAAGCAGAACACAAGAGAGGACCGGATGAGCGTTACGACCGCGGCGGACCACCACATCCCCAAGGATGTGGCCGATCAGCTGGGCCAGCCGGGCGCCTACGCCGACGGGCGCATCCACGACGCCTACGCCTGGCTGCGCGCCAACGAGCCTTTCGGCCTGGCGACCATCGAGGGTGTCGATCCGTTCTGGGTGGCGACCCGGCACGCCGACATCCTGGAGATCAGTCGCCAGAACGACCTGTTCCACAACGGCGACCGCTCGCCAACCATCGTCAGCCAGGAGGCCGACCGGCAGGTGCGCGAGATGATGGGCGGCAGCCCGCACCTGCTGCGCACCCTGATCCACATGGATGCGCCAGACCACCTGAAGTACCGCCTGCTGACCCAAGCGTGGTTCATGCCGCAGAACCTCAAGCGCCTGGAGGACCAGATCCGGGTGATCGCCAAGGCGTCGGTCGACAAGATGGCGGCCTTGACCAACAGCAATGGGGCGGGCGAGTGCGATTTCGTGCGCGAGGTGGCCCTGCACTACCCGCTGCACGTGATCATGAGCATCATGGGCGTGCCTGAGACCGACGAGCCCAGGATGCTGAAGCTCACCCAGGAACTGTTCGGGGCGGCCGACCCGGAACTGGCCCGCGACGCCGGCACGCCGCCCGAGGACCGCAAGTTCGACATGAGCGTGATTATCGACTTTTCGAACTACTTCCGGGCGATTTCCGAGGATCGCCGCGCCCACCCCACGGACGATCTGGCCAGCCTGATCGCCAACAGCCGGATCGACGGCCAGCCGATCTCCGACCTGGAGGCGATGAGCTACTACATCATCGTCGCCACCGCCGGGCACGACACCACCTCGTCCTCGGTCGCCGGCGCGCTGTGGGCGCTGGCCGAGAACCCCGCCGAGTTCGCCAAGGTCAAGGCCGACCTGTCGCTGATCCCCTCGCTGGTGGACGAAAGCATTCGCTGGACGACCCCGGTGAAGACCTTCATGCGCACCGCGGCCGCCGACACCGAGTTCGCCGGTCGGACCATCAGCAAGGGCGACTGGCTGATGCTCTGCTACGCTTCGGGCAACCGCGACGAGGCGGTGTTCGAGGCGCCGCAGTCCTTCCGGGTTGACCGCAAGCCCAACCGGCACCTGGCGTTCGGCTATGGCGCCCACCTGTGCCTGGGCCAGCATTTGGCCAAGATGGAGATGCGCATCCTCTGGGAAGAGCTGATCCCACGCCTGCGCGACCTGACCCTGGGCGGCGTGCCGGCGATGAGCGAGTCCCTCTTCGTCAACGGCCCCAAGCGCCTGCCGATCCGCTTCAAAATGGACTGAGGCCGCCGTTGAGCCACCCCCTCGAGCCCCGGGTCGCGGCTTACATCGCCACGCGCATGCCCGACGCATCTGGGATCGTTGTCGCCAATCTCCAGCGCATCTCCGGCGGCGCCAGCCGCGAGACCTATCGCTTCCGGCTTATCTATGCCCAGGGCGGCCGGACTCACGACCGGCGGCTGATCCTGCGGCGCGACCCGCCGGCCAGCCTGATCGATACCGAGCGTCGGGTGGAGTTCGAGGCCTACCGCGCCTTCGCCGGCTCCGCCGTGCCGGTTCCAAAGATGTTGTGGCTGGAGGAAACCGGCGCCGCCCTCGACCACCCGTTTTTCATCGCTGAAGAGATCGAGGGTTTTCAGGCCTCGCCGCAGGTGTTGTTCGCTGGCGGCTATGAGGCTGTCCTGCGACGGGTCGCCGAGCGCAAGTGGACCATCCTGGGGGAGATCGCCCGGGCTGACCCCATGGCTCTGGGCCTGCACCGATGGATGGCCGCGCCCGCGGTCGATGCGTGCTGGCGCCGCGAACTGGACCACTGGGAAGCGATCTTCGACCGCAGCGAAGCCGAGCCGCAACCCATCGCGCGCGCCGCCATCCGCTGGCTTCGCGCCAACCCACCGCCGCCCGCCCGCAAGCTCTGCGTGGTCCACGGCGACTACCGCACCGGCAACTTCCTCTATGACGAGGCGGGCGAGATCCATGCCGTCCTGGATTGGGAAATGGCCCATCTCGGCGACCCGCTGGAGGATCTCGGCTGGGGCTTCAATCCGATCTGGCAGTTCGGCCGTGGCCTGGAGGGGGGACTGCTCCCCCGCGACCAGGCCATCGCAATCTGGGAGCAGGCCAGCGGCCTTGTGGCCGATCCGGCCGCGTTGCACTGGTGGACGCTCTTCAACTGCGTGAAGGGCCAGGGCATCTGGGTGGGCTCGGCCAGGGCCTTCATCGACGGCGGCAACAGGGAGCCGATC
Organism: Phenylobacterium sp.; assembly: GCA_025350885.1. Lineage (GTDB taxonomy): Bacteria > Pseudomonadota > Alphaproteobacteria > Caulobacterales > Caulobacteraceae > Phenylobacterium. The sequence goes on along the minus strand of JANXXA010000034.1, from coordinate 528 downwards.
ATGATCTATCCGGCGTGGTGGCTGACCAACGCCCAGGACCGGGCGATCCTCAAGGTGATGGGCTAGCTGTGATCCCCGACGTCCCCTCTGTCCTTGGCGAGCTTGCCCAATTGCTGATCCGCTACGCCGGGCCCGGCGTAGCGGACGCCGAACGCGCCAGCGCGCTTGGCCTGTCCTCCGCGCTGTTGGCGATGGCCGCCGAGGTCTGGGACGGGGCGGCGCAGACCCTGGTCCAGGAGAATCGGGCGCTGGCCCGGCTGCTCGACGACGCGGCTTGCGAAGCCGACCTGCGGCTGTCGGTCCTGCGCGCCGAGAACGCCCGGCTGCGCGGCCTTTTGATCGCGGCCCAGACCGCGGCCGAGACTGCCGGCGACGTCGCTCGCCAGACCGCCATCTGGGCCGAATTGCGCGTCTCGACGGAACGCCGCAAGCTTTCCGTCTCTCTGGTTTAGGTCTCCCGCATGGCGTCGGCAAAAGACATTGAGAACCGCATCCCGATCACCGGCGGCCTGATGCTGGCGACGCTGA
>JANXXA010000021.1 GCA_025350885.1 Phenylobacterium sp. | reverse complement strand
CACTGTGCAGCAGGTGTACCTGGCGCAGGTTCCGTTGCGTCGGATCGCGCCGCCAGCGGCTGCGGTGCCTGACCGTGGCGCCGCAATGGGCGTCGCCTTCCACGCCCTCGCCGGCCAACAATCGGATGACGGCCCGGTTGGCCTTGTTCACCCCGTGCCGGGCCTTGGCGCTGACCGCGACGATGCGGGCCTGATCGTTCATGCGCCCCCGCCGCTTTGCATATCCTGACGGGTTGGCCTTAGGACTGGCCCCGGAGCCTGGCGCCAGTGTAAGGGGCGCGTCATGGTCGCCAGCCCTCCCCAGGCGGAAGTTCTCGTCGATGCGCGCGGCCACCGTTGTCCCGTGCCGACGCTGCGGCTTCGCAAGGCCCTGGCGGCCGCGCCGGCCGGCGCGCGTGTGCGTCTGCTGGCCGACGATCCCATGGCGCGCATCGACGTACCCCACTTCGCCGCGGAAGTCGGCGCTGTCAGCCTGGCGCGCGACGATCTCGACGGCGGCTTCAGCTTCCTGATCACCAGATCATAAGCCACGCGCCGCCGGCCCTCGCCGGGGATGAGCAGCGGCGTGCGCGTCGATGGACAGTTCGACCTCGGTGGCCAGGGCCCCGCCGAAGAAGATCGCGTTGACGTTCCACGACAGCCAGATCAGGAACACCACCACCGTGGCGATCGAGCCGTAGGTAGCGCCCAGGTGGACGATCTGGGTCACATAAAAGGCCGTCGCCCAGGAGGCGAACAGGCACAACACCGCGGCCGTCGCCCCGCCCAGCAGCGAGGCGCGCCAGTCCACCGGCCGCCGCGACATGGCCCAGCGGTAGATCAAGCCCATGCCCAGCGTCAGCACGGCGCTGGACCAGGTCCATTCGCTGTAGAGCCAGGATACCCCACGCAGTGGCCGCAGATCGAAGGCCGTGCCCATCACCCGCAGGCCGACGAAGACCACCGAGACCACGCCCAACAGCGCGAAACTGGCGACCAGCACGCCCAGCGCCATCAGGTTGAACCCGACGAAGCCGCGGGGCTCGTCCTCGTCATGGATGAACGACAGGCCCGCCAGCATGGCCTTGAAACCTCGATGCGCCGCATAGAGACCGATCAGCAGGGCAAACCCGCTCTGGGTCGACATCGCCACGTGGGGCGCCTTGGCCAGCCGCACCAGCTCGGTCTGAACGATATCCCGCGCGCCGGCCGGAATCAGTCGGGCGAGAACCTCGCCTTCTTTCGCCGCCTGGACCGGATCGGAGAGCAGGCTGTAGAGCGTGATCATGATCGCCAGGGCCGGGAAGATCGCCAGCAGGCTGAAGAACGACACGCCGCCGGTGTAGAGCATCACGTCGCGGCCCCACACCCGCGCCAGCGCCCGGCCGAGCGTCCGCAGCGACACCCCCAGCCAATAGAGGGGATCCCAGTGTATGGCCCGCAGGCGAGAAATGAACCGAGGGGCCGTCATCGCGCGGTAGATGCTGAGGAACGCCTGATCATGCAAGACGCAAACGGCGCGCCACCGGTCGAGGGGTGGCGCGCCGCGCGATGGGCGTGTCGTTCCATCAGGCGGTTCGCCGCTTCGAGGGACGGGAGAACGCGACGAACAACCCGGCGTCAGATTGCCGTCCCGCCGCTGAACCCAGGCTGAACGTCACCGTCAGGAAACGTAAGCTATCGGGCCGCGCCCGTGAGAGCGTCGATTTCGGCGATTGAGAACCCCCAGTCGCCAAGGGCTTCCCGGTCATGCGCCCCGATCGCCGGCGGCGGGCTCTGGATCGCCCCCGGCGTGGCCGAAAAGCGCGGCGCCGGCGCGGGCTGCATCACGCCTGCCACCTCGACGAAGGTCTGGCGCGCCGCGTTGTGCGGGTGCTTCGGCGCCTCGTCCAGATCAAGCACCGGGGCGAAGCAGACGTCCGTGGCGTCCATGATCGCGCACCACTCGCCTTGTGTCTTGCCGGCGATGGCGCTCGCCAGCTTTTCGCGCAGCTGCGGCCACTTCGACCGATCCATCTGGCTGGCGAATTCAGGGTCGGTGATCCCGGTCTTCTCCAGTAGCAGCGCATAGAACTGCGGCTCGATCGAACCGATCGAGATCCACTTGCCGTCGGAGCACTGGTAGGTGTCGTAGAAGTGGGCGCCGCCATCCAGCAGGTTCTGACGCCGCTCTTCCTTCCAGGCGCCCGAGGCCTTGAACCCGTAGAACATGGCCATCAGCGAGGCCGCGCCATCGCTCATGGCGCAGTCAATCACCTGGCCCCTGCCACTTTCGCGCGCCTGGATGACCCCGGCCAGCAGGCCGAAGGCGAGATAGAGCGCGCCCCCGCCGAAGTCGCCGACCAGGTTCAGGGGCGGAACCGGCTTGTCCGCCGTGCCGATGGCGTGCAATGCGCCGGTGATGGCGATGTAGTTCATGTCGTGCCCGGCGGCGTTGGCATAGGGGCCGGTCTGGCCCCAGCCGGTCATCCGGCCGAAGACCAGCTTCGGGTTGCGCTTCAGCGCCACGTCAGGCCCCAGACCCAGCCGCTCCATGACCCCGGGCCGGAACCCTTCGAACACCGCGTCAGCCTGTTCCATCAGCTTCAGACAGGCCTCGATGGCCGCCGGGGTCTTCAGATCCAGCGCCACCGAACGCCGGCCGCGGGCGGTGACATCGCTGGGCGCGCCGCCCCGCCCGCCCTTGCGGTCGATCCGCACCACATCGGCGCCCAGGTCCGACAGCAGCATGCCGCAGAACGGACCTGGCCCGATCCCGGCGAACTCCACCACCTTCAACCCCGTCAGCGGCCCCTGGCGCATCGCGTCACTCCTCATGTTGAGATCAATAGAGCGCCCTGCCCTTCGGTCAGCCAAGCCCTGCAGCGTCAGCCGCCGCCTGGCAAGGACTGGCCGTCGTCGATGACGATCAGGGTTCCGGTGATCGCCGCCGCCGCCGGTCCCACCAGCAACAGGAAGGCCGCGTCCAGGTCGCTTTCCTGCATCAGCCGTCGACGCGGGAAGCCCTTCAGTTGCCGCTGGCCCCCCTCCGTCGGCCACCAGGCGGCGTTGATGTCGGTCTCGATATAGCCGGGCGCCAGCGCATTGACCGCGATCCCGCGCCGCGCCCACTCCCGCGCCAAACTCCTGGTGATCATCGCCACCGCCGCCTTCGATCCACAGTAGGCGCCAAGTCCCGGCAGCACCGTCTGGCTGGCGATGGAGGCGATGTTGAGGATCCGCCCCTCCCCGCGCTCGGCGACACCGGAGCTCAGCATCAGCCGCGCGGCCTCCCGGGCGGCCACGAACGGCGCGATAGCGTTCACCGCGAAGGCGTTGCGCAGATCGGCGACCGACACGTCCAGCGCCATGCCCTCGCCGCCCACCCCGGCGTTGTTGACCAGGATGGAGATCGGTCCCAGCGCCGCCTCGATCTCGTCGAGGGCCGGTCCGATGCTCTCGGCGTCGGCGACATCGAGCCGCAGCGCCATGGCGCGACCTCCCGCGCCGGCCAGTTCCCCTGCCAGGGCCTCGCCCCTGTCCAGCCGGCGCGCCGTCAGCGCCACCGTCGCGCCCTGGCGCGACAACAGCCTGGCGAAATGTGCGCCGAGCCCGCCAGACGCGCCGGTGACCACCGCCACCTGCCCTTCCAGGCTTCGTTCCATGTTAATCCTCCGGTGTATCTTTGGGTGTGTCTGTGGGTCTGTCGCAACTTAAGCTTGCCGGCTATCCTGGCGGCGCGCGATTCACCCTTGATGGGACTCGCTCAGGCGAGAGGAATGGGAGAAATGACGGCAACCGTCCAGGCGCGCGTGCTGATCGTCGCGCGGGATGACGCCCTGGCGGGGGAACTCGCCGAGGGACTGGACCGTCTGGGCTGGAAGACCATCACCGCGCGCGGCCGATTTGCGGCGGTCGCGGCGCTGGCGGACCTGCAGATCGAGGCCGCGATCATCGACCTGCGCGGGGTCGGCGAGGAAGCCCTGGGCCTCGCGCGCCGGCTGAAAGCCGCCTGCGCCCCGCGCAAGCTGCCGGTGATCGCAATCGGCGACCCCGACCCGATCCTGGAGACCTATGGCTTCGACGTGACCCTGGCCTCCCCGCTGCATCCGGCCCAGGCGGCCATGCGGCTGGAAACCCTGGTCAGGACCGCCGTGGCCGAAGAGGAATTCGCGCTTCGGCAGGAAACCTTCGCCGAATCCGGGCGCACGTTCGACGCGCCCGACATCGACGTGAGCCCCTATCGCATCCTGGCCATCGGCGAGCCCGCGCCGCAGTTCCTGGCGCTGTCCAACGCTCTGCTACGCAATGGCGCCGACGTGGTGGGAGCCTTCACCGCCTACACAGCCTTCGACTACCTGCATGAGCGGATCTTTGACGCGGTGGTGCTCTGGGCCGGCGACAATCCGCAGGAGGCCCTGTCGATCGCCGCGGGCCTGCGGCGCAACAC
>JANXXA010000571.1 GCA_025350885.1 Phenylobacterium sp. | reverse complement strand
CATCGCGCTGAACGCCTGGTGCTTCGAGCCGGACGGCAGTTTCAACATCACCTCGGCGCGGGCTCTGGTGGCGGGCTATGAGACCCTGCGGCCCCTGTCCGATCTCGAACGATCCTCGCTGCCGGTGCTGGCGCACGGGGCGGCGATGCGGTTCTTCCTGACCCGGCTGGCCGACTGGGGGGCTACGCCGGCCGGAGCCCTGGTTCGCCCCAAGGACCCGATGGAGTACGAACGCAAGCTGGCGGTCCACCGCGCGGCGCCGGATCTGGTGCTGTTCGGCTCTGCTCCGCCAGAGGCTTCGCAGAGTAGGGCGGGGGCCCTTCGAAGCTCCACCAGGAGCGAAGAAGGGTGACCCCCAGCGTCGTAGTCCACACCGACGGCGCCTGTTCGGGCAACCCCGGCCCCGGCGGCTGGGGCGCGGTGCTGCACTATGCCGATCGCGAGAAGGTGCTGTGCGGCGGGGAACTGGCCACCACCAACAACCGGATGGAGCTGATGGCCGCGATCCAGGCGCTGGAAGCCCTGACCAAGCCGTGCCGGGTCGAACTGCACACCGACAGCCAGTATGTGCAGAAGGGCATCGGCGAGTGGATCCATGGCTGGAAGCGGCGTGGCTGGCTGACCGCCGACAAGAAGCCGGTGAAGAACGACGACCTGTGGAAACGGCTCGACGCCGCGCGCGCCCGCCACGACGTCGACTGGCGCTGGATCAAGGGCCACGCTGGCCACGAACACAACGAACGCGCCGATGCGCTGGCGCGGCAGGGGCTGGCCGAGACCCTGGCGGCGTCGCGGGCGGGGTAGATTCGGTTGCCCGCCAGACCCTCAGCCGCCGGCCTGTACCGCGCCAGCGACCTCGGTGGCGAACGCACCGGTCATGCCTTCGATGGCGGTGTTGGTCATCACCAGCACGCTGAGCTGGCGCGCCGGATCGACGAACCAGCTGTGGCCATAGACCCCGCCCCATAGCCAGACGCCGGGCGAATGGCCCGAGCCGGCGGCGGCGGGGTCGAGCAGCACCGCGCCGCCGAAGCCGAAGCCGAAGCCCGGGCCATTGGTGACGATGGGCAGGTCACCGGTCTGGTTGCGGATCATTTCGGCCGCCATGTCATTGCCGACGATCCCACCGCCGCCGGTGCGGATCGCCTCGAGGAAGGCCAGGAACTCGCCGGCCGTGCCGACCATGCCGGCGCCGCCGGAGGGGAAGGAGCCCGCGTCGAACGCCCGACCCGGCGCGAAGCGGATGCCGGAGAGCTCGGCGAAGGGCACGGTGCAGGTCTCGCCCATCTCCACCGGGGGCGTGCCGTCGGCATAGGCGACGGCCAGGCGGGCCGGGTCGGTGACGGCAAAGCCGGTGTCGCGCATACCCATCGGGGCGGCGACGCGGTCGGCCATGACCTGGGCCAGGGACTTGCCCGTGGCCTGTTCCAGCACCGCGCCCAACACGTCCATACTCACGGAATAGAGCCAGGCGCCGCCCGGCGGATAGGTCAGGCCCGCCTCGACGATCCGGCCCAGCTGCGCCTCGAACCCCAGGCCCGGCCGGTCCATGCCGTCGGAGACGCCAAGGCGCAGGTAGGGTCCGTCGTCGGGCTGCATGAAGCCGTAGGAGAGGCCCGCGGTGTGGGTCAGCAGCTGGCGGATGGTGATCGTCGGCGCCTCGCCGCCCATGGCGGGCTTGAAGTCAGGCAGCCAGCGGGTGACCGGGTCTTCGAAGCCGAGCACGCCGTCCTCGATCAGCGCCAGGGCCGCGGCGGTGACCATCGGCTTGGTCAGGGAGGCCAGGCGGAAGATGGTGTCGAAGGCCACAGGCCGGCCGGCCGTGCGATCAGCCATGCCGCCGGCGCGGGCGTAGGCGGAGCGGCCGCCTTCCGCCACCAGCACCACCGCGCCGACGATCCGCTGCTCGGCGAGCGCGCGGTCAAAGACTTCGTCGAGGCGGTGTCCGACTTCGCCATCCAGTGGCCGCGTCATGGCTTCGATCTCCCGCTCGCGGATCCCGGTCGCGGACCCCGCGTCCGACATAGGCCAGCGGCGCGAAACGTCAAAGGGCCCGGCGCCTCGGCAAGATAGTTCGATCCCGAACTTGTAAGCGTGACCACAGCTCCCCATCTCACCGGCACAGCCCGCGATGGAGGCGCCGCATGCCGGCCGAACCCGAAGACCACCCCGATGTCCAGGTGCTCGACGAGATCCGCTATATCGAACACCTGGTCCGCACGGCCATTGCGCGCAAGCTGCCGGTCGGCCTGACCTATCCGCAGTTCGAGGTGATGAACCTGCTGGCCCGGCGCGGCGACGGGGTCAGCCCGCTGGAGATCGCGCGCGCCCTGCAGATGACCAAATCCAGCCTGACCAACACCCTGCAACGCCTGCTCGCGCGCCGGCTGATCCGCGTCGAGCCCAGTGAAAGCGACGGCCGGCGCAAACGCATCTGGCTGGCGGCCGAGGGCCGGGCGGCCTACGCCCAGTCGGTGGTGGCGCTGCGCCCGAAGATGGCGACCCTGCGCGGCGGCTTCACCCCGAAGGAATTCCGCGACGCGCTGCCGTTCCTCAAGGCCCTGCGCACCTGGCTTGGGGAGACGCCGTAGGTCTGGCGGACCGGGCCCCCGCGTCAGTCGCTGTAGTCGGCGGTGTGCAGGGCGTCGTCGGTGTCCTTGACGCCCAGGGAATACATCAGTCCCACCCAGCCGCCTTTGACCCGCGGCAGCAGCGCCAGGGTGAGGATCGTCAGCGCAACGAGGATGATCGGCAGGGAATAGGCCGGGTTCGAGCGCCAGACGATCGGGAAGAACAACATCGGGGCTATGACCAGGTGGCCGACCAGCAGGATGGTCAGATAGGCCGGCCCGTCATGCGCCGGATAGCGAGCGAGGTCCTTGTCGCAGGTCTCGCAGCGCGGCCGGACCTTCAGGTAGCTGGTAAACAGCGCGCCCTTGCCGCAGGCCGGGCAGCGCCCGCGGATGCCGCGCAGCAGGGAGCGGCGCAGCGGATGCAGGATTTCGGACATGGCCGCTATATAGGCGGGCTCGGTGCGGAAGTAAGGATGGCCGCCTTGCGGAGGGCGCGGCGGCCCTACTTCTTGGCGTCTTCCGCGGTCTGGGTGACGGCCTTGCCGGCCGCGACGACGTCCTTGCCGACCCCGGACATGGTGTTGCAGCTGGCCACCAGCAGGGCCGCCGCCGCAGCGGCGAGCACGATCAGTTTGCGCATGCGAGAGTTCCCCCAGTCCCCGTCCCCGTACGCCAAGACTTTGCCGGGGCCGCCGCCATAGTCAAGCTCCGACCACGCCGCGCGACGTGACCGCACAGGCGGTCTTCGATAGGCCCCACAGGCAGTCTTCGATAGGAGGGACGAAACTTAAAAGGGGAGATAGCCGCGATGGCCGACGGATCCGTGCAAGGGCATACCGACGAACGGTTCGCCGCCGTCCGCGAAACGTTCGCCGCCAACCTGGCGGGCGGGACCGATCTTGGCGCGTCATTCTGCGCTACCCTCGACGGCGAGACGGTGGTCGACCTGTGGGGCGGGTTCGCCGACGCCGGGCGGACCCGGGCCTGGGAACGCGACACCATCGTCAACGTCTATTCGACCACCAAGACCATGACCTTCCTCACCGCGCTGCTGATCGCCGACCGGGGCGAGCTGGATTTCGACGCCCCGGTCGCCCGCTACTGGCCGGAGTTCGCGGCGGGCGGCAAGGCGCAGATCAAGGTCAGCCACCTGATGGCCCACTCGGCCGGCCTCTCCGGATGGCGCGAGCGCGTTACCACCGAAGACCTCTATGACTGGGACAAGGTCACGGGCCTCCTGGCCGCCCAGACGCCGCTGTGGCCGCCCGGGACGGCGCCCGGCTACCATGCCATCACCCAGGGCTATCTGGTCGGCGAGGTCATCCGCCGGATCACCGGCAAATCGCTGGGGACCGTGTTCCGCGAAGAGATCGCCGAGCCGCTGGGCGCGGATTTCCACATCGGCCTGCCCGCGGCCCACGACGCCCGCGTCGCCGAGCTCATCGCGCCGCCGAAGGGCCAGGCCGCCGGCGACGGCCAGCAGACCGCGATCCAGAAGGCCAGCTTCAACAACCCGGTGATCGACGTCTCGGCCACCGCCACGCGGGCCTGGCGCGGCGCCGAGATACCCGCTGCCGGCGGCACGGGCAACGCGCGCGCGGTCGCCGAGATCCACGCGATCCTGGCCAACGGCGGCGTCGCCAAGGGCAAGCGGTTCCTGTCGGAGGCCGGCTGCCGCAAGGCGCTGGAGCTGCAGATCGAAGGCCCCGACTTGGTCCTTGGCTCGCCCGCCCGGTTCGGCCTGGGCTTTGGCCTGGGCGGCGGCGTGGTTCCCCTGCCCAATCCTGCCGACAGCATGTTCTGGGGCGGCTATGGCGGGTCGCTGGTGATCATCGACATGAAGGCCCACACCACGCTGGCCTATGTCATGAACCGGATGGCCGGCACGACAACCGGCGACATGCGCGCCTTCGGTCTGGCGATGGGGATGTGGGAGGCGTTGGGGATTCTGTAGGATTCGGCGCTATCGCAGATCCACCGCCCGATCACCAAGCAACCATGCGGTCTGCTACGCAGCCGGAAGAACCCTCAAATAGGTCCGGCTCGAAGCCGCGTTGGATATGTCTGTTTCAAATGTTCGCATCAGAGCAAGAACGTCGTCAGCCAATGTGCCAAACGTCCCCACGTCCAAATCCAAATATTCGCCGTGGGCTATATCATTCCTCCGCTTCAATAGAGATTCATCGATAAGTATGCGCTTCGTAGCGTAATGGCACGGATCAATTCCAAAAAAATTGAGAATATCCTCCAAGATATCGTACTTCAAGTTTCCCACGCGGGAAGGAGAGATGTTCCATCGCACGAGGAGCGAGGGAGGAGCTTTCCATCAGCATCCTTGAGCAGCCCCATGAACTCTAGAACCGTGGATACACGCTGTAGGCCGTCCACAAGTTCCCAGCGCCCCGCCTTGTCGGAGAAGACAAAAATTGGGGGTATCGGGATATTGAGAAGTAGGGATTCGATGAAGCGAGTTTTCTTCGTGTCATCCCATCGGAACAATCTCTGGTACTCAGGAGCAATCACGAGTTCGCCCCGCTCATACATGCTGGCGAGTTCGCCAAAAGACATGTCGTAGCCATCGCGAAAGATTTTCTTTCGCGCGGTCGAAACCTCAAGATCAAGTTCGGCCATGTCTTCCTCGCGTCCTCGAACTCAATTTATCCTCGTCGGGATGCGTGATGCTATCGGCAAGATAGCGCCAGCGGAAGTCGCGGCGCGCACCGGGGCGGCGTCCTTTTTGAGAGCGCCGATCAGGATCTCCCGCGGAGTCTCAATCTAGCCGAACTCCTGCGAGCGCTGAATGGCGGCGACGCCTCTGACAACAGCCTTCTCCAGCGATCATGGGTGGCCCCCCCGGGTCGCGTCGCAACGCGACCCGCCCGGGGCAGGCTCCCAAGCCGGGCCACGACGAGCAAGGGGAGGAGCGCAGGAGGCACATCCTTGACTTCCTCGGGACGCTAATCCGCGTCCATCTTCAGCGCGGCGATGAAGGCTTCCTGGGGAATTTCGACCTTGCCGAACTGGCGCATGCGCTTCTTGCCGGCCTTCTGCTTGTCGAGCAGCTTGCGCTTGCGGCTCATGTCGCCGCCGTAGCACTTGGCGGTGACGTCCTTCCTGAGCGCGCGCACGGTTTCGCGCGCGATGATCCGGCCGCCGATCGCCGCCTGAATCGGGATCTGGAACATGTGCGGGCTGATCAGCTCCTTCATC
>JANXXA010000562.1 GCA_025350885.1 Phenylobacterium sp. | reverse complement strand
CTCTTGGGATCGTAGGCCGCCTTCAGCGGCGTCAGCGTGATGGTCCCGTAAACGCCGTCAATCGCCGAATAGGCGCAAAAGTCAGCGCCGATCGAGGGATCGCGTTCGCCATAGGCATCGCGCTCGAAATGGCCGATGAAGAGCGGGCAGACGAAGCCCGAGGCGCTGTGCACCTTCGCCTCGTCGGCGCCATCCTTGAACGCATCGATATTCGTAGTTTGCGCCGCCGCCGGCGACAGCGCGAGGAACCCGAACAGGGCAAGGGCGAGATTGCGCACGCGCACTAGTTTCTCGGTTCTCTCCGCGCCAGGAACGCCAGCCGCTCGAACAGGTGCACGTCCTGCTCGTTCTTGAGCAGCGCGCCATGCAGAGGCGGGATCAGCTTGGTCGGATCCTTTTCCTTTAGCGCTTCGGGCGGAATATCTTCGTTCAGCAGCAGCTTCAGCCAGTCGAGCAACTCCGATGTCGACGGCTTCTTCTTCAGGCCCGGCACGTCGCGGATCTGGTAGAAGACGTTGAGCGCCTCGCTGACCAGCTTCTGCTTGATGTTGGGATAGTGCACCTCGACGATCTCGTTCATCGTCTCGGCTTCGGGAAAGCGGATGTAGTGGAAGAAGCAGCGGCGCAGGAAGGCGTCGGGCAGCTCCTTTTCGTTGTTCGAGGTGATCAGCACGATCGGCCGGATCGCCGCCTTGATCGTCTCGTTGGTCTCGTAGACGTAGAATTCCATCCGATCGAGCTCCTGCAGGAGGTCGTTGGGGAATTCGATGTCGGCCTTGTCGATCTCGTCGATCAGCAGAACCGGGCGCACGGGGCTTTCGAACGCCTCCCAGAGCTTGCCCTTCTTGATGTAGTTCTTGACGTCCTTGACCCCGATTTCGCCCAGTTGGCTGTCGCGCAGGCGGGTGACGGCGTCATATTCGTAGAGGCCCTGATGGGCCTTGGTGGTCGATTTGATGTGCCAGGTGATCAGCGGGGCATCGAGCGCCTTGGCGATTTCGTAGGCCAGCACCGTCTTGCCGGTGCCAGGTTCGCCCTTGATCAGCAGCGGCCGCTCCAGCGCGATGGCGGCGTTGACCGCGACCTTCAGGTCCTCCGTGGCGACATAGTCGTCCGTGCCTTCAAAACGCTGTCTCATTCGGGGTCCCCAGGGCGGGCCTGACCCGCGTTCGAACAGTTGTTTACCTGCCGCCAGCCTAAAGGCCAACACGCGCCATGCAAGCGGCATGAGGTCGCGCTGTCTGGGCCGGCGATTCGGCGGTAGAGGTGGGCGGTGAACCTCGCCATCCTTCAGGCCCGAATGACCTCCAGTCGCCTGCCCGGCAAGGTCATGGCGCCGGTGCTTGGCGAGCCGATGATCGGCCGCCAGATCGAACGCCTGCGGCGCGCCACCTTGATCGACCGGCTAATCGTCGCCACCAGCCGCGAGGCCAGCGACGACGCGCTCGCCAGCTATTGCCAGAGCTTAGGCCTGGACGTGGTCCGCGGCGCCCTCGACGACGTGCTGGGGCGGTTCGCAACGGCGCTGGCCGACCACCCGGACGCGGACGTCGTGGTCCGGCTGACCGCCGATTGTCCGCTGACCGACCCTGCGCTGATCGACGCGGTGATCGCGCGCCACCAGGCGGAGGGAGCCGACTACACATCGAACACCTTGGGGACCCGGACCTATCCCCACGGCCTTGACGCCGAGGTGATCCGCGCGGAGGTGCTGCTCCAGGCCGCGCGCCTCGCCGACGACCCCTATGAGCGTGAGCATGTGACGCCTTACATCTACCGGCGCCCCGAGGTCTTCCGCCTGGCGGGGATGATGCGGCGTCCGTCGCTGGCGCAGCTTCGCTGGACCGTGGATGTCGCCGACGATCTGGCCTTCGTGCGCGGCGTTTACGCCAGCCTCTATCCAGCAGATCCGGCGTTCACCAGCGAGGCGGTCGTGGCGCTCGATCCCAACAGTTCTCCCGATCCTAACAGCTCCCCCGATCCCAACCGCTCAAGGGGGCAGGCATGAGCCGCGCGCCCGTGGTCGTCCTGCGCCCGCTGGACACAGGCGACAGCGACCGGTTGCTGGCCTGGCGCAATCAGCCCGAAATCGCCGCCTGGATGTACGCCGACCATGTGATTTCGCCAGATGAGCATGAACGCTGGTTCGCCGCCGCCCAGATCGACTCAGGCCGCCGCTACTGGGTGATCGAGGCCGATGGCGCACCGGTGGGCCTGGCCAACCTCTATGATCTCGCGCCCGAGCACGGACGTTGCGCCTGGGCCTACTATCTCGCCGACCCCTCGACGCGCGGGCAGGGCATCGGGGCGTTCGTGGAATACTGGGTGATCGAGCATGTCTTCGGCGCCCTGGGCCTGAGCAAGCTCTGGTGTGAGGTGCTGATCGGCAACGAGGCTGTGTGGCGCCTGCACGAGGGCTTTGGTTTCCGGCGCGAGGCGCTGTTCCGCGAGCACGTCAGAAAGGCCGGCGTGGCCGCCGACGTCGTGGGACTTGGCCTGCTGGCGTCGGATTGGCTGGTCCAGCGTGAGGCCAGCCGCGCGCGCCTGATCGCCCGGGGATTCGACCTTCCCGCTTAGCGCTCCGCAGTGAAAGCGCCGAGGGCGCCGCCGACCTCGCGCATCACCGCGTCCCATTCGCCGACGCCGGGGGGCAGGAAGACGCGGGTATTCGGATACCAGGGGTAGCGCGTGGTTCCGAGCCTTGGCCAGGCGCCCGGCGTGGAAATCAGCAAGGTCGGCACACCACAGGCTCCGGCGATGTTCAGGGTGGCGTTGGAAAAGCCGACCACCAGATCCATCGCCGATGCGAGGGCGGCGACGTCGTCGAGGTCCTGCTTCAGATCAATTCCAGGCGGTGACCAGATGTCCACACCGAAGCGCGACCTGGCAAGGGCCAGTTCCTCGGCGCAGTCGCCATACTGCAGGTTGACGAAGCTCACACCCCCTTGCTTCAGGACCGGCGCCCAGGATTCGAACGCCGAGAAGTGTCGATGGCGGGCATCCTTGCTGACCAGGCTCTTCCAGAGCAGCCCCACTTTCGGACCGGGCGGTGCGGTGTTCAGCGCCGCGCGCCAATGGGCCACCCGATCCGGCTCAGCGGCAAGATAGCTGGGTGTGGCCGGGAAGCTTTCAACCGAGCGCCGGAACTCGCGAAGCAGAGAGGCGATCGGCGTCCACAGATCGACGGTCGAGCCGCGAACCTCAAGCGACGGCACGACGCGAGCCAGGTGGCCGCCCACGACGTAGGTGGCGTGGGCTTCGACCTCGGCGTTGGGAAAAGCGCGCTGGAACAGCGGGACCAGCCGGGACTCTACGGCGAGGATCAGCCGGCCCATCGGCCCCAGGCTCTCGATCACTTGCGGCAAGGTGTTGGCGAACAGGATCTCGTCGCCGAGGCCCTGCTCGCCGACCACCAGCAGGGTCTTGCCCTTGAGGTCGCAGCCCGGCGTCCAGCGGGGCCGATCAACCATGAACTGGGTGCGGCCATTGAACTGCGGATGGAGACGGGCTTCATAGTCGTCCCAGCCTTCGCCGATGCGACCCAGATCCATCAGGATGGTCGAGCGTGACAGGCGCATCATCTGCCGCTCATCTTCGGCCAGCACCCCGGTCAGGGCGGCCTCGCAGTCCTCGAGCGCACCCGCCGCGTCGCCCCGGATCAGCCTGGTGTTGCCCAGGTTGTAGCGCGCCTTCGGAAAGTCCGGGTCCAGGCGCATGGCTTCTTCGAAGAACACCTGGGCATTGGCATAGTCGCCCTGGTCGGACATCACCGTACCCATGGTGTTCCAGAGCATGGCCACGCCGGGCGTCCGCAGAATGGCCGGTCGCAGGATTTCGATGGCTTCGTCCGCGCGACCCTGATCGCGGATCGCGCAGGCGAGGTTGTTGGACCCTTCCGGATGGTCGGGATGGCGATCCAGGAAGTGGCGAAACAACTGTTCGGCCTGCGACGTCATGCCCAACCGGAATGCCAGCCGGCCCAGATCATTGGCGACCTCGGCATGATCGGGCAGCAGCTTCAGCGCGGACTCATAGGCGCTGATAGAATTGGGGAAGTCGCCGTTCCGCTCCAGCGCGATC
>JANXXA010000557.1 GCA_025350885.1 Phenylobacterium sp. | reverse complement strand
CGGCGTTCATCAAGGCGCGACCCTGCGCCGGCGACAGCGCCGCGGCCGACGCCTTCCTGGGCGAGCTGCGGGCCTTCGTGTGGCGCAGGAACCTGGATTTCGCCGCCATCGCCGATATCCACGCGATCAAGCGCCAGATCCACGCCCACAAGGTCGATGAGCGGGTCAGCGCCGCCGGCGTCGACCTGAAGCTGGGACGTGGCGGCATTCGCGAGATCGAGTTCTACGTCCAGACCCAGCAGCTGATCCTGGGCGGTCGCAACCCGGCGCTGCGCGGACGTCGCACGCTGGACGCCCTGGCCGCGCTCGCCGACGCCGGCCACGTGGCGGCGCGGACCGCGACGGAACTGACCGGCGCCTATATCCGCCTGCGCGGGATCGAACACCGTATCCAGATGCTGGCCGACGAGCAGACCCACAGGCTGCCGGAGTCCGATGCAGAGCGCCGGCGCGTGGCGGCGCTGTGTGGCTTTGCGCCGCTGCGCAGCTTCGACGCAGGCGTCACCCGCATGCTGAAGGGCGTCAACGCGCGCTACGGCGAACTTTTCCCCTCGGAGGAGCCGCTGTCCTCGCGGTTCGGTAGCCTGGTGTTCACCGGCGTCGATGACGATCCGGCGACCCTGGCGACGTTGAAGAAGATGGGCTTTTCGACCCCGGCCAAGGTCGCGGCCACCATCCGCGGCTGGCATCACGGCCGCATTCCGGCGACCGCCACCGAGCGCGGCCGCGAACTGTTCACCCGCCTGGCTCCGCGCCTGCTGGACGCGGCCCAGGCGACGGGGGCGCCGGACACCGCCTTCCTGCGGTTCGCCGACTTCTTCGGGCGGCTGTCGTCGGGGGTGCAGCTGCAGTCGCTGTTCCTGGCGCAGCCGAGGCTGTTTGAGCTGATCGTTCAGGTGATGGCCTTCGCGCCCAGGCTGGCGGCGACGCTGGCGCGACGCCCCGCCGCCATCGACTCCATGCTGGATGGGACGTTCTTCGAGGCCATCGACATCGCCGAGGATCGCGCGGTCATGCAGGCCGCCGTCGGGCGCGCGGTCGGCGACCTGGACGCCGGGGGTTTCGAGGCGGCGATGGATGCGGTGCGCATCGTCCACCGCGAGCAGGCCTTCCGCGTCGGCGTGCAGGTGATGAGCGGAACCGCCAGCGCGGTGGTCGCGGGCAAGGCCTTCGCCGATCTGGCCGACGTCTGCATCGGAACCCTGGCGGCCGCGGCCTTGGCCGAGACCGTGCGGATCGGCGGCGGGTTCGCAGGCGAGGTGGCGGTGGTGGCGCTGGGCAAGTGCGGGTCGCGCGAGATGAGCGCCGGGTCCGACCTTGACCTGATGACCCTCTACCGGGTGGCCGATCCGGCGGGCGCGTCGCAGATCAAGGGGTGGGACGGGGTCACCTTCTACGGCCGGTTCACCCAGCGGCTGATCGCGGCGCTGTCGGCGCAGACCGGCGAGGGCGGGCTCTACGAGGTGGACATGCAGCTGCGCCCGTCGGGCACCAAGGGTCCGGTGGCGGTGAGCTTCGCGGCGTTCGAGGGCTACTATGCGGCCGAGGCGGAGACCTGGGAGCTGCTGGCGCTGACCCGGGCGCGGGTGGTCTGGTCGACGTCCACGGCGTTCGCGCAGGCGGCGGAGGCGGCGATCGAGGCGGCGCTGCGGCGGCCCCGGGACCGGGCGCGGACGGCGGCGGAGGTGCGCGAGATGCGCGAGCTGATGGCGCGGGAACGCCCACCCCGGGACGACTGGGACCTGAAGCTCTCCATGGGCGGCCTGGTGGACATCGAGTTCGCCGCCCAGTTCCTGCAGTTGGCGCAAGCGGCGGACGGCGGGCCGCTGCGGCCCAACACCGCCCAGGCGCTCGTCGCGCTGCGCGAGGCCGGCCTGGCTCCGGCGGAAACCTTGGACGCGCCCGCGCCGCCCTGTCGCTACGGAAGGCCCTACCCCCGCACCACGCTGTCATAGGCTCTGTGCGCCGCGGCGCGTGCGGTCTTCAGGGTCGTGCGCAGTTGGCGAAAGTCACCCGCCCCGCCCGCCCGCGCCAGCAGCGCGCGGAACGCCGCGGGCTCGGCCCCAGGATCGGCGCCGTCGTCCAGCGCCACCTTCAACAGCTGGGTCAGGTCCTGTTGCAGCCGCCAGCCGCGCTCGAGCGCGTCCAAGGTTTCCGCCGGAGCCAGGCCGGCCTCGCGCAGCGCGACGAGCGCCTGGGCGGTGTTGGGCCGCAGCGGCCCGCCGTCCGCCGCTTGCGCCAACTGCAGGAACTGGGCG
>JANXXA010000481.1 GCA_025350885.1 Phenylobacterium sp. | reverse complement strand
CGGTCGTCGAGGTGCTGGCCATCACTTTCGAAGCCGGCGAGGCTCCGGGCGGGCTGGTCACCATCAGCTGCGCCGGAGGTGGCGACCTGCGCGCGACGGTCGAGTGCGTCGATGCGGTGCTGGCCGACATCTCCGAGCCCTGGCCGACGCCGCGCGAGCCGGCGCACCAGGATTAGCCGCGGAGCCATGGCGCTGCACCCGGCGCGCGGTTAAAGAAGCCGCCCATGCGCCAGTTCCGCTTCCACGATCCAGATTTCACCGCCACGTTCGCGGCTTTCATCGATGAGCGCCGCGAGACGCCCGACGAGGTCGATGCGATCGTTCGCGACATTCTGGCGGCGGTGCGCGCCGAGGGACTGCCAGCCCTGTTGCGATTCGCGCGCGAGTTCGACGGCGTCGAGCTTGACGAGGGTTCGATCCGGGTCAGCCAGGCCGAGATCGATGCCGGGGCCGAGGCCTGTCCGCAGGACGTGCGCGACGCCATCGCCTTCGCCGCCGAGCGTATCGGCAGCTACCACGCCCGCCAGCGGCCGGCTGACCTGCGGTTTACCGACGACGCCGGGGTCGAGCTGGGCTGGCGCTGGACGGCGCTGGATTCGGTCGGGATCTATGTGCCGGGCGGCCGCGCCGCCTATCCGTCCACCGTACTGATGAACGCCGTCCCCGCCGGGGTCGCCGGAGTGAAACGGATCGCCATGGTGACGCCACCCGGGCGGCTGCAGCCGGCGGTACTGGCTGCCGCGCAGGCAGCCGGTGTAACCGAGATCTGGCGGGTCGGCGGCGCCCAGGCAGTGGCCGCGCTGGCCTATGGCGCGGGGCCGATCCGACCGGTCGACAAGATCGTCGGGCCGGGCAACGCTTTCGTGACAGCCGCCAAACGTCGGGTCTATGGCGTGGTCGGCATTGACGCTCTGGCCGGCCCTTCGGAGATCGTGGTGGTGGCGGACGGGGCCAACAAGCCTGACTGGATCGCCGCCGACCTGCTGTCGCAAGCCGAGCATGACCCGGCCGCCCAGTCGATCCTGATCACCGACGACGCGGCGTTCGCCGCCAGGGTGGAGTCCGCGGTCGCCGTCCAGCTGACCAGCCTTTCGACGGGCACTGACGCTGGCGCATCCTGGCGGGATCACGGGGCGATCATCATCGCTCCGCTCGAAGAAGCGCCGGGTCTGGTTGACCTGATCGCCCCGGAGCACGTGGAGTTCGCCATCGACGCGCCCGAGCGCCTGGCCGACCGGGTGCGCCATGCCGGGGCGATCTTCCTGGGGCGTCACGCCCCTGAAGCAATCGGCGACTATGTGGCAGGCTCAAACCATGTCCTGCCGACCAGCCGCGCCGCACGATTCTCGTCGGGCCTGTCGCTCTATGATTTCCTCAAGCGGACCTCGATCGTGAAGTGTGACGAAGCCTCGTTCGCCAAGCTGGCCCCGGCAACCATCGCGCTTGCGGAGGCCGAGGGCCTACCGGCGCACGCGCGATCGGCGGCGATCCGGATGGGCCAGGGCTGAGCGTTCCGCCGCAATGAAACCGCCTTTCCAGCCGATGATCATGGTGTCGGGTCGCTTGAACAGGATTTCTGGCCTTGGTCGCTGATTCAAAGCCTGCCGATGGATGGACCAATACGCTGGCGCCCTATCGCGCGCCGAAGGCCGCGCGCAGTATTCTAGAGATTGTTATTACTGTGGTCCCGTTGCTGACCATCTGGGCGCTCGCCTGGGCGCTTCTGTCTCGGGGCCTGTGGTGGGCGGCCCTGCTGCTGACGGTTCCCGCCGCCGGATTCCTGCTGCGGATGTTCATGATCCAGCACGACTGCGGCCACGGCGCATTTTTTGGCCAGCGGCAGGCCAACGACTGGGTGGGTCGGGTCATCGGCGTGTTCACGCTGACACCCTATGACTACTGGCGTCAGAGCCATGCGATGCACCACGCGACCTCTGGAAATCTGGATCGTCGCGGCGGCCTGGGGGCGATCGAGGTGCTCACGGTGGAGGAATATCGGGCGCTGTCGCCGGTGCGCCGGCTGCGATATTGGCTTTACCGAAACCCAGTCGTGATGTTCGGCCTTGGCCCGGCCTATGTGTTCCTGGTGTTCCAACGCATGCCGATCGGCATGATGCGACAGGGCTGGCGTCCCTGGGCCAGCGTGATCGGCAACGGCGTCGGCGTGCTGGCGGGGTTGGGCGGGCTGATCTGGCTGTTTGGAATCGCCCCGGTGCTGATCGTCAATCTGGTGACCATGTTGCTAGCCGCGACGATCGGCGTCTGGCTGTTCTACGTCCAGCATCAGTTCGAAGGCGCGGTGATGATGCGCAACGGCGCGTGGAAACGCGACGAGGCGGCCCTGCACGGAAGTTCACACTATGACCTGCCGCCGGTGCTCCGCTGGTTCACCGCCAATATCGGCATCCACCATGTGCATCATCTGTCGAGCCGCATTCCATTCTATCGGCTGCCCAAGGTCCTGAAGGATCACCCGGAACTGAAGCCGCTAAGCCGCGTCGGACTTTGGGAAAGCTTTCGATTCGCGCGGCTGGCGCTCTGGGACGAGGCGGCCGGGCGGCTGATCACCTTCCATGAGGCCCGGCGCGCCGCCTGAACCCGGCGCTCGATCCGCCCTTAAGTTACGCCCGGCGCGGCTCGCGCCGGGCGTATTTTTGTATTTGGCGCGCCGCTGTTGGCCGGTGTGGGATGACGCGGGGGGGCGGAATGTCATAGAGCGGGGGTGACACCCACTCGCCCGGACACCTCAACGCTCGCCGCAATGGCTGACGATGACCGCCAGATGCACCGCCTGCAGACCGTCGAGCTCGACGAAGAGTCGCTCGCGGCGGTTTCGCGCGACCAGGAGCAGGAACGGCAGATCGCCATCTTCGACCTTCTGGAGGAGAACCATTTCCACCCGGAAGGGGCGGCGCGGGGACCTTATGATCTGAAGATGGCGCTGGTGGAAAACCGCCTGGTGCTCGACGTGCGTGGCGCCGACTACGAGAAGCGTCACATCCTGTCGCTGTCGCCGTTTCGCAGCCTGATCAAAGACTATTTCATGATCTGCGAGAGCTATTATCAGGCGATCCGCAGCTCGACGCCATCGCAGATCGAAGCCTTGGACATGGGTCGACGCGGCCTGCACAACGAGGGCTCGCAGCTCTTGCAGACCAGGCTGGCTGGGAAGATCGAGACCGATACCGATACCGCGCGGCGGCTGTTCACCCTGATCTGCGCCCTGCATTGGCGAGGCTAGGGGGCCATGCCAGCCGAGGGTGCGGCCAAGGCGCCAGGCGCGGTTCTGTTCGCCTGCAACTTCAACCGCGTGCGCTCGCCGATGGCCGAAGCGCTGCTGAAGCTGCTGATCGGCACCGAGGTCTTCGTCGATAGTTGCGGCCTGCAGCGCGCCCCTGCATCGGGTGAGGCGGAGATGGGCGAGGACTGCGCCGCCGACCCCTTCGCCCAGGCGGTGATGGCGGAACTGGGGGGTGATCTCTCCGCGCACAAAGCAAAGACCTTTGACGATCTGGAAGACAACTCCTTCGACCTGGTGATCTCGTTGACCCCCCAGGCCCAGCACCGCGCCGTGGAGCTGGCGCGCGCGCGGGCCGCCGACATCGAGTACTGGCCGACGTCCGACCCAACGCTTATGGAAGGCTCACGCGAGGCGCGGCTAGCGGCCTATCGCCAGGTGCGCGATGCGCTGGCGCAGCGTATCGCCGAGCGCTTCGGACCGCAGGGCGGCGCCCCCATCGACCTCGACCCGCCCTCTGCGCTATAATTTGCGCCCTATCCGCGGCTCGCGACCTGACGTAAAGGCGCGGGCCGCCCTTTTATCCTGCGTCTGGGAGCCTGCATGGCGAAAGAAGAACTGTTGGAGTTTCCGGGCACGGTCAGCGAGGTGCTGCCCAACGCGACGTTTCGCGTGAAGCTCGAGAACGACCACGAGATCATCGCCCACACCGCCGGCAAGATGCGCAAGAACCGCATCCGGGTTTCGGCCGGCGACAAGGTGCTGGTGGAGATGACACCCTACGACCTGTCCAAGGGCCGCATCACCTTCCGCGTCCGCTAGCCCGCCTTGCCGCAGACGCCGCAGCGCCTGGTGCTGGCCTCCGCAAGTCCGCGGCGGTTGGCCCTGCTGCGCCAGATCGGGCTGGAGCCCGATGCGATCGAGGCGGCCGACCTCGACGAAACCCCCTTGAAAGACGAGACCCCGCGCCGGCTCGCCGTCCGCCTGGCCAGAGCAAAGGCTGACAGCGTCGCCGCCCGCAATGCCGGCAGCTACGTCCTGGCCGCCGATACGGTCGTGGCGCTTGGACGCCGCGTTCTGCCCAAGGCGCAGAGCGGCCAGGAGGTGCGGCGCTGCCTTGAGCTGTTGTCCGGTCGGGCCCACCAGGTGCTGACCGGGCTGTGCGTGCTCGGGCCGGACGGGCGCCGGGCGCAGCGGCTGGTCGAGACCCGCGTGCGTTTCAAACGCCTTACCGCCATCGAGGTGGACAACTATCTCCAATCGCAAGAGGGCCTTGGCAAGGCCGGTGGCTATGCCGTCCAGGGCCGCGCGGGCGGCTTCGTAACGGCCCTACAAGGGTCGTACTTCAGCGTCGAGGTGGATGGACTCTCCATCGGCTACTTCACCGAGGCCCGCG
>JANXXA010000515.1 GCA_025350885.1 Phenylobacterium sp. | reverse complement strand
AGGAATACCTGCGCACCCACTGGACACTCTCATCCCACTCGCCGGCCCGGGCGAGGTGGCGGGCATGGGCCAGTTGGAACCCCCGATTGTCTCCGTAGATCGGCGCGCTCCTGGCGAACACCTGGTCGGCAAGCGCGGTCTGGCCGATCTGATCGTAACTGCCGGCCAGGCGAAGCCCAGGTTCCAAGCCCAAAGGCTGGCGTTCGAAGGCGCGTTGATAGAGCGCGTTCGCCTCGCCCAGCCGCCCGGTCTCCTCCATGAAGGCGGCGTAACTCATGAGCTCGCAGCCGCAGTCGGTCAGGTTGGATGCGGCTGCGCGACGAAGCAGCCGTTCCTGCCCGACGCGGTCCCCCTCCGGCAGCAGATAGGACTGCGTCTCGTAGATCTGAGCGTTGCGGCGATCGAGCTTAAAGGCCGTCGCCGCGGCGCGCGACGCCTCGATCTGCAGAGCCTTTCTGCCACCGGGGCTCAAGGCGGGATTGCCGGTCATCATCATGGTCCTGAAGGCGAGACCCGACCAACCCCGCGCAAAATCCGGGGTCTCGGCGACGATCCGGCGGGCCAAGGCCACATCATGTTCGAGGCTGCCGTGCTCGCAGAACTGGATAAAGAGCCCGAGAGGGTGATCCGGCAGGCGCCGCCGGTACTCACCGGCCCCTTTGAGCCCGCACCGCAGGGTCTGGGTCATTGTCACCGCGATCTCACGCGACATGCGGCTCGCGGTCACTGGCCATTCCCGACTGGCCGACCAGACCAGGGTGCCATCCCGGACGTCCTGCAGTTGGACCGAATAACGGTAGCGATCCTCCACCCGGCGCACTTGGCCATGCAGGGCGAAGTCGGCGCTCCGGTCCTTGATGACCACCTCGTTGTCCGCGCCAAACGCGTCGCGGACATCATCGAAGATCTTCAACGGCAGGTCGCTCGGAACGTCGCCGCCGATCGCTTTGAAGCTGGTCATCTGGACCGTGGCGACATGCGCTGACCCAGACGGGTTCGCCCACGAGAGCACAGCGACGACGGCGGCCAGCGCTAGAGCGACGGCGGCCGCGCCGAAGGCCAGAATTCGAGGGCTTCGCCTTTCGCTCGCCGCCGCGCTGCCCACTCTCGGAGCCTCATCGGTGAGGACCAGACGGTAACCAACTCTGGGCACGGTCTCGATGGCGAACGCGTTGCCTGCGTCGTCCTGCGCATGGCGGCGCAGTTTGGCGATGGCGCGCTGGATGGCGTCATCGCTGACAAATCGGCCAGCCCAGCAGGTCGCCACCAGCTCGTCGCGCGACACCACCTCGCCCGGCCGTCGCGCCATCACGCAAAGCGCCTGCATCACCCGAGGTTCAAGGGTGACGCGCGCTTCCTCACAGCGAAGCTCAAGCAGACTGGGCGTGACCTGGACCGACGCAAGGCAAAACGGCGGCTCTGCGGCCAAGTCGACAAGGCTCAAGGTCCCAAACGACGGCGTCCGTGTGTTCAATGACGCAATTCCCCGACTAACCCGAGGCAGGATGGGCGGTGCGGTCAGGGCGGTCAATGTCGGGTGCTCGCCACGCGCGAACCCCAGCCGGCGTCGATGGATATCCGGATATCTGGCGCGGTCCACCCAACGCCAGGCATGGAGTGCCTACGCCGGGGATATCCGGCGCTAAGCCCGACAGACCATGAACAGATCCAATGTCGGGCTTCCGGCAGCTTGCTCTCGGCGAGCAACGGCACATTGCGGAAGTTCACTCCGTGAGCCAAGGCTAAGCTTCACGCCGCGACTCTGCGGGCTTTCGGGGAGAGACCCTTGCTCAGTTGCTTCAGGCCCGCAGCCATACTGATCATGGCGCTCGCCGCCTGGCCTGCCCTCGCGCAGAACCGGCAAGGACCGAACGCGCCCCGGCCGATCCCGGCGGGAGACAGCCTGTGGAGCGAGGAACTCACCTCCATGGAAGTGCGCGACGCCGTCCGGGCGGGAACCACGACCGTCATCATCGGTACCGGAGGCGTCGAACAGAACGGCCCCTATGTCGCCGGCGGAAAGCACAACTACGTCCTGCAGACCGTCCTGCCCTACATCGCTCGCAAGATCGGCCACGCCATGATCGCACCGATCGTCAAATTCGTGCCGGAAGGTGGCATCGAGCCGGCCACGGGGCATATGCAGTTCGCCGGGACAATCAGCGTTGAAGACGCAACGTTCGAAGCTCTGCTCACGGACATCTGCCGCAGCTACAAGGCCCACGGCTTCGTGGACATCGTGCTGATCGGGGACAGCGGCGGCAACCAGGCGGGCATGGAGAGGGTGGCCGCAGCGCTGAACCGCAGGTTGGCCGGCGAGCGCGCACGAGTGCACTACCTGCGTGAGTACTATTACGAGGACCAGTGGAGCTATGCGTTCCTGAAGAGCCTTGGCGTCGTCCAGATCGACAAGACCCCGCCGCCGGGCCAGGCCGCCGATCGCGCTTCCGACTGGCGCAACGGCATCCACGACGACATCTACTACGAGGCCCAGATCGCGGTTCAGGACCCGAACCTCATACGGATGGGCCAGCGCCAAAAGGCCGGCCTCTTCTCCCTCCATGGTGTCGCGCTGGCGCCCGTCGGCCGGACCATCGAGATCGGTGAGAAGTTGGCCGGCTACCGCGCCGGGATCACGGCGAAGGCGTTCCAGGCTTCGCTGCAACGGCTGCGCGGCTCCTGAGCCGCCCCGCGGGATCGCCGGTGGCCCAGATCAGCAATCGACCCGTTGCGGTCGTTGGCAGGGTCGGCCTGGACGAGGTAACGAGGCCCCATTCGGGTTCGGGGCGCAGGGCTTCGAATCCGGGTTAACGCGGATTGGCCTATAGGATAGCGGCCAGATACTCGGGGTTCCAGCTGGCGATCTTGCGACGCCGCTTGATGGCGGTGGGCTTTGGCGCGGGAGGTTTGTTGGTCTTGCGCCGGAGACCTGAGCGCGGGACCTAATATCCGGGACACAATACTTATATGAAAGCTTCGCCAGCTCCTGGACGTCACCGCAAATAAGTATTGTGTCCCCGGATATCCGCGTGGCCGGGACAAGCCCGGCCAGGACGAGCAAGAAGGAAGTGCCTACGCCGGCTCGGCCGCCAGGCGTTTGTCGAGATACGCGCCGACGCGGCGTTCCACCTCCGGCAGGTTCTCCATCCAGAAGTGGCTGCCGCCGTCGACCACGTCGTAATCGATGACGATACCCTTTTGCGTGCGCAGTTTGGAGACCACGCGCTCGACCTCGATGGGCGGCACCACGGTGTCGGCGCCGCCGTGCAGGATCAGGCCCGAGGCCGGGCAGGGGGCCAGGAACGAGAAGTCATAGGCGTTGGTCGGCGGGGACACCGAGATGAAGCCATCAGTCTCCGGCCTGCGCATCAACAGCTGCATGCCCACCCAGGCGCCGAACGAATAGCCGGCCACCCAGCACTGCGACGCAGCCGGATTGGTGGTCTGCAGCCAGTCCAGCGCGGTGGCCGCATCAGCCAGCTCGCCGATGCCCGCATCGAACTCGCCCTGGCTCCTGCCGACGCCGCGGAAATTGAACCGCAGCACCGAAAAGCCGCGCTTCATGAACAGGTGGAAGAGCTGAACGGTCACGGGATTGTTCATCTGGCCGCCCGCTTTAGGATGCGGGTGCAGGATGAGGGCGACGGGAGCCGTCTCAGTCTTGCCCTGCGTATAACGACCTTCGATCCGCCCGGCGGCGCCGGTCAGAAC
>JANXXA010000469.1 GCA_025350885.1 Phenylobacterium sp. | reverse complement strand
ACCTTGGACAGCGCCCGCCTGCTGACCGCGATCCGGGCCGAAGCGGCCGATCCGGACCTTGCGACCGCTCTGTTGGCAGCTCGCCCGCATCTCTTCGCGGCCATGCCGGTCTTCCTGGCGGAACAGGACCTCAAGGCCATGCTTGACGTGGTCGCTGCGGTCGAGACAGCCGCTGCGGATCCTGCCTATCAGGTGGCGGTATTGGCTTGGGGGCCGGCGATCGCGCGTCATGACTTCGGGCCGCGCGGGGTCTTCATGGGCTATGATTTCCATCTCGGCGCCGGTGGCCCCAAGCTGATCGAGGTCAACACCAATGCCGGCGGCGCCTTCCTGAACGCCTTCCTCGCCCGCGCCCAGGGCGCCTGCTGCCGCGAAGCGGAGGACGCGATGCGGGCGGCGCCGATGGCTGAGTTCGAGGCCGAGGTCTGGGAGATGTTCCAGTCGGAGTGGACGCTGCAGGGCCGGACGGGCGAGCCGCGCTCGATCGCCATCGTCGACGACCGACCGCAGGAGCAATACCTCTTTCCCGAATTCCTGCTCGCCCAACGGTTCTTCAAGCGCCACGGCGTGAAGGCCTGGATCGCCGATCCCGGTGAACTTCGCTTTGCCGATGGCCGGTTGCGGCGCCAGGGCGAGGCGGTCGATCTCGTCTACAATCGCCTGGTCGATTTCTCGCTCAGCGCCGCGGGACATGAAGCCCTGCGTGAGGCCTATATCGCGGGGGCCATCGTGCTGACGCCCAGTCCCCGCAACCACGCGCTCTTCGCCGACAAACGGAACCTGACGCTGCTGTCCGACCCGGTCGCAGCTGGCGCCTTCGAGCTGACACCCGATCAGCGGCAGAGCCTTTCGGCTGTCCCCCGCACGGTGATGGTGACGGCCGGGAACGCGGACGAGCTGTGGGCGGCCCGTAAGCGGCATTTCTTCAAGCCGGCGGGCGGCCATGGCGGCAAGGCGGTCTACCGGGGCGACAAGATGACCCGCGGAGTCTGGGACGAGGTTCGGCAAGGCGGCTACATCGCCCAGGAATTGGCCCCGCCGACTGAACGCCGGATCAGGATCGACGGGGAGATCAAGGCGCTCAAGCTCGACGTGCGCCTCTACACTTACAAGGGTTTGCCGCTGCTGACGGCCGCGCGTGTCTATCAGGGCCAGACGACCAATTTCAGGACGCCCGGCGGCGGGTTTGCGCCGGTCTTCGTCACCTGACGAGGGGCCTGGGCGCTCACCGGCCTGGTCGCAGGCTATCATCGAGGGTCTGCGCAAGTAGCTTGCGCGCGCGGTAGACGCGGGTCTCGACGCTCTTGGCGCTGATGCCGAGGATTTCGCCGGCCTCCTGCTGAGAACGGCCATCGATCGCCGTCAGAATCAGCGGCGCCCGAAGCGCCGTGGGCAGGCGGGAAATGGCGCGGTCAAGCTGGTCGAGTCGTTCCTGCTCGATCATGGCGTCGTCGGCTGAGGCTCCCGCATCCGGGCGGACCTGGGCCTCGCTGTCCTCGAAGGACTGTGACCCGAAGATCAGTCGGCGGACAGCGATGCGGCGGCCACGGTCGCGGGCCTTGTTGATGGCGATCGTTCGCAGCCAGCTGCCAAAGGGGCGCTCCGGATCATAGCGCGCCAACGCGCTCCAGGCGGCGATGAACGCCTCGTGCGCCGCCTCGTAGGCCTCGTCGGCGTCGCCCAGATAGCGCCGCAGAAGGCGATAGAGCCCATCCTTGTGACGGGTCACCAGCGCCGCGAAGGCGCGGTCGTCCCCCGCAGCCGCGGCGGTCGCCAGTTCGGAGTCAGACCGTTCAGGCACATCGCTCACGATACGTCTTCGGTGAGGGCCTTTACGACTGTATCGTCAAACTTCGCGCTCTGTTCAGGGGTCAGCACCTGACGCATGGCCAGCACGTGAAGGATACTCTGCTTCTGCAACGCGCTCATGGCGTGGTGAGACCGGTCGATCGCCTGCTGGACGGCCGGCGTGTAGGCGTGGGTCGCCTGGATGGCCTGAGCAAGGTCTGCGTTCGCGGCCCGCATTTCGGCTTCGAGCGCGTGACGGCGAACGGCGTAGTCGCGCTCCAGACCCCCGATCCGGCGGTCCTGCTCAGGCGTCAGCTGAAGCTTGCCGTGTATCGTCTGATGAAGCGACGCCGGGTGGTGCATTCGACCGACCACATAGTGCGCTCCGCCCCAGGCGCCCGCCGACGCCGCGATCACCGAGAGGAAGACTGTCAGCAGCAGGCCGCGGGTCGCGCTCATCTCGCACCCTCAAGCAGGGTGGACGGGGCAAGGCGCGCCGCGCCTGAGAGCGCGCTGACCTGACGCGCTTGGCTGAAGCTGGCCGCGGCGGCCATGGCGCCGGTGGTAATTCCGACGGCAAGCGCGACGCCGACCGACGCCGCGCGAACGGGCGCCAGCGCCCTTGCACTCCTGGCGTCGTCGCGTCGGTGTGCAACCCCGCCTAGGACGGCCTGCTCCAAGCCCTCGAGTGACCGCTCCGGCCCGGTGGCCGCCAGGCGCGCCATGAGGTGGTCCATGTCGTCCCGCATCGCAGTGCCCTCCGCCGCAGCCTCGCTGGTTATACGAAGGACACAAGCCTGATCCCGCAAGCGGCAAGCCGGCGTCGGATGAAGCCCCGCAGCCGAGCTTCTCCGCGGGTCACCGCGCGTGATCAAGCAAGGCGATCAGTTCTGACGCCTTCTTCCGCTGCTCGTCAGTGTCGCCGCTGACGATGGCGCTTTCGATGCAGTGGTCGAGGTGCGCCTTCAGCAACTTGCTTTCCACCTTCGAGAGCGCGGCGCGCACGGCTTGGATCTGGGTCAGCACGTCGATGCAATAGCGATCGTCCTCGACCATGCGCGCGATGCCGCGCACCTGGCCCTCGATCCGGTTCAGCCGGTTGAGCAGCTTGGGTTTGTTGTCCTGGATCAATGTCTGTCCTCCGCGCGTTCGACGTATACCCCTACAGGGCATGGGTTGAAATACCCTACTAGGGTATATAAATCACCCGTAGCGTCAGGCAGGCGCACGGCGATAGAGGCGAGGCATGAATTCCGGTCACGACCATCACGCGCACACCGCTGTGGCCGAGGCGGGCAAGGTGCTCGATCCGGTGTGCGGGATGGCGGTCGATCCGCTGGCGACACCCCACCACGCCGAGCACGGCGGCCACAAGTTCCACTTCTGCTCCGCCGGATGTCGCACCAAGTTCGAGGCGGATCCGGCCCGCTACCTCGAACGGCCGCCCGTCGCCGCGCAGCCACCCGGCGATGCTGGCGCGGTCTACACCTGCCCGATGCACCCCGAGCTCCGCCAGGTCGGCCCGGGCTCCTGCCCGATCTGCGGCATGGCCCTTGAGCCGGCGATGATCACCGCCGACAGCGGCCCCAACCCCGAGCTGGCCGACATGAGCCGACGCTTCTGGATCGGTCTGGTGCTGGCCGTGCCGGTGTTCATCCTGGAGATGGGCGGCCACTTGCCAGGCCTGATGGGCCTGATCAGTTCGCACACCTCTCACTGGATCCAGTTCGCGCTGGCGACACCCGTGGTGCTGTGGGCCGGATGGCCCTTCTTCCAGCGCGGCTGGACCTCGCTGGTGACCCGCCGACTCAACATGTTCACGCTGATCGCCATGGGCGTCGGCGTCGCCTGGATCTACAGCGTGGCCGCGGTGCTGGCCCCCGGGCTGTTCCCGCCCGCATTCCGGGACGCTTCAGGGGCCGTGCCAGTCTATTTCGAGGCGGCGGCGGTGATCACCGTGCTGGTGCTGCTCGGCCAGGTGCTCGAACTGCGCGCACGGGAGCAGACCTCCGGCGCGATCAAGGCCCTGTTGAACCTTGCGCCCAAGACGGCACGCCGGATCCGCGAGGATGGCGCCGACGAGGAGGTGACCCTTGACCTGATCCAGGTCGGCGACCGCCTGCGCGTTCGTCCCGGGGAGAAGATCCCGGTGGACGGCGCCCTGACCGAAGGCCGGGCTTCGATCGACGAATCCCTGGTTACCGGTGAGTCGATGCCGGTGACCAAGGAGGCCGACGGCAAAGTCATTGCCGGCTCCCTGAACAAGACCGGCTCGTTCATCATGCGGGCCGAGAAGGTGGGCGCCGACACCCTGCTGTCGCGCATCGTCCAGATGGTCGCCGAGGCGCAGCGCAGCCGCGCGCCGATCCAGCGGCTCGCCGACACCGTGGCGGGCTGGTTCGTGCCGGCGGTCATCGCCGTGGCGCTGCTGGCGGGCCTGATCTGGGCGTTCGTCGGCCCCGAACCGCGCTTGGCCTACGCCCTGGTCGCGGCGGTGTCGGTGCTGATCATCGCCTGCCCTTGCGCGCTCGGTCTGGCGACGCCGATGTCGATCATGGTCGGGGTCGGCCGTGGCGCGCGAGAGGGTGTGTTGATCAAGAATGCCGAGGCCCTCGAGCGCTTCGAGAAGGTCGATACCCTGGTGATCGACAAGACCGGCACCCTCACCGAAGGCCGGCCGGCGGTCACGGCCATCAAGACCGTCGCCGGCATCGACGACGGCGAGCTCCTGCGGCTGGCCGCCAGCCTCGAACGCGGCAGCGAGCACCCTCTCGCCGACGCGGTCCTGCGCGCGGCCAAGGATCGCGGCCTGACGCTTTCGGAGGCCACCGAATTCGACTCGCCGGTCGGCCGCGGCGTGACGGGAACC
>JANXXA010000417.1 GCA_025350885.1 Phenylobacterium sp. | reverse complement strand
CCGCGCAAGCCGCGCGCGCCATTGGCGTGCCCACCGAGGTGGCGTTCTTCGGCGAGGCGACAGCGCGCGATCTGGCGGCGCGCGGCGTCCGCGCCGACCTGATGGCGGCCAACAATGTGCTGGCCCACGTGCCCGACATCGCTGACTTCGTGGCCGGTTTCCGTGAGGTGCTGAAGGCCGAGGGCGTGCTGACCTTCGAGTTCCCGCACCTCTTGAACCTGATCGACAAGGTGCAGTTCGACACCATCTATCACGAGCACTTTTCCTATCTGTCGCTGCTGGCGGTGGAGCAGGTGCTGCGGGCCAAGGACCTGAGACCGTTCGATGTCGAACGACTTGCCACCCACGGCGGATCGCTCAGGCTGTTCTGCTGCCATGAGGCGTCCGGCCATGCGGAAACCGAGGCGCTAGGTGCGCTGCGGGCCGAGGAAGCCGCCGCCCGCCTTGGCCGCATAGAGACCTACGCCGGCTTCGCGCCCAGGGTCGAGGCGGTGCGCGCCAGCTTTCGGGCGTTCCTGGCGGCGGAGAAGGCCGCCGGCCGACGGGTCTGCGCCTATGGCGCGGCGGCCAAGGGCAACACCTTCCTCAACTACTGTGGGACGACCACGGCCGACATCGCCGTGGTGTTCGACGCCAGCGCCGCCAAACAGGGCCGGTTCCTGCCCGGCAGCCACTTGCCGGTGCTCAGCCCCGACACAATCGGTGACGTGCGGCCCGACGACCTGGTGATCCTGCCGTGGAACCTGAAGGACGAGATCATCGGCCAGACGGCCTTCATCCGCGACTGGGGCGGCCGCTTCGTCACCGCCTCGCCAACCACGACGGTCATCGCGTGACCCAGACCCCGCCCTGATGCGCTTCTCGCCAACCGCGATCGCCGGGGTGATGGTCATCGACATCGAGGCGCACGAGGACGACCGCGGCGGCTTCGCGCGTCTGCACTGCCCGGAGGAATTCGCCACCGCCGGCCATCCGTTCACGCCCGTGCAGACCAGCCTGTCGCGCAACCCGCACGCCGGCACGCTGCGGGGCCTGCACTATCAGCCCGCCCCGCACGCCGAGGTGAAGCTGGTGCGGGTCGTCCGTGGACGGATGTTCGACGTGGCCCTTGACCTGCGCCCGGAGAGCCCCACCGTCGGTCAGTGGACCTCGGCCGAACTGTCAGCGGAAAATGGGCAAGCCCTGCTGATCACCGAAGGTATCGCCCACGGCTTTCTGACGCTGGAGCCCGACACCGACGTGCTCTACCAGATCAGTCCCGCCTTCCAGTCGGGTCACGAAGCGGGCATCCGCTGGAACGACCCGGCCTTCGCCATCGCTTGGCCGAACGCGCCGGCGTTGATGTCGCCGCGCGACGCGGCCTACCCTGACCATCGGGTTTAGGGGGCCGCGAGGCATGCTGCAGATCGATCCCACGGCGAAAATCTCCGCCCTGGCGGATATCGAGGAGTCCGTGCGTGGCACGCTGATCGCCATCGGCCCACGGACGGTCATCGACGCCTTCGTCAAGATCAAACCGGCGGGCGGCCTGGGCGACGTGGTCATCGGCGCCGACTGCGCGATCAACTCCGGCGTGGTGATCTACAGCGGCAATGGCGTGAGCATCGGCGATGCGGTGGCGATCGCCGCCAACTGCACGCTCGCCCCCACCAACCACGCTGTGGCCGACACGGCGCGGCGCATCCGTGACCAGGGCTTTCAGCCGTCGAAGGGCGGCATTGTCATCGAGGAGGACGTCTGGCTGGGGGCAGGCGTCGTGGTGCTGGACGGCGCGATCATTCGCCGGGGCGCGGTGATCGCGGCGGGCTCCGTCGTGCGCGGCGAGGTGCCGGCGATGGCGATCTATGCCGGAGCGCCCGCACGCCGCATCGGCCAGCGCGGTGGCCCGCCCCGATGACCGGTCTGGCCACCATCGTCGGCGCCACCGGGTTTGTTGGTCGCAGGCTGCGGGCGCGGCTGACGGCCGAGGGCTGGGACGTCTATGCCCCGGCCCGTGACGACCGCACCCTGTTCGGCCGCGACATGGGGGTGGTGTTCTACTGCGCGGGCCTGACCGCCGACTATGATCGCCGCCCCTTCGACACCGTCGAGGCTCACGCCAGCCTGGTCAGCGAACTGGTCCGCGCCGGGCGCTTCGAGCAGCTGATCTACCTCTCCTCGACCCGCCTCTATGACGGCCAGGCGGTGGCGGTGGCCGACGAGACCCTGCCGCTGGTGTTCGACCCGGCGGACCCGCGCCGCACCTACGATCTGTCCAAGGCGCTCGGCGAAAACATCACACTGACCCGCACCGAGGGGCGCGGCGCTGTCGCCCGCCTGGCCAATGTCTTCGACTGGCTGCTGGAGTCGCCGGGCTTCCTGTCGGCCTGGCTGATCGAGGCGGCCAGAACCCGCGACCTGCACCTGGACTCCAGCCCGCACATCGCCCGCGATTACATCCATCTGGACGACGTGGTCGGGGCGCTGATCGCCATGGCCGAGAAGCCGGCGACCGGCGTGGTCAATGTGGCCGGCGGCGAGCTCACCGCCAATGCCGAGATCGCCAACATCTTCCTCGAGGCCGGGTGGAAGGTCGGATTCAAGGGCGACGCCTCGCCACCGCCCCCGCCGCGCGCCGACATTTCACGCCTGCGCGCGCTCGGCGTCACGCCGACGCCGGTCAAGGATGTCGTTCGCCACTATCTGCAGAGGCTGACGGCTTGAAACTCCGGGACCATACGCGCGCCAGCCTGCTGGACTACACCGTCGCCCAATGCGCCGCGATCGTGCCCGATGGCCGCGAGGCCGCGTTCCGGGTGGCGGTCGACGCCCACCTCGACGAGGCGCTGGTCCGGCTGGCACGCTGCATCGACGGCTGTGCGCCCTGGCGGCCCGGCGAGTTCAACGTCCTGCAGTCGTCGCAGCACACCATCTACCTGTATTACCTGGCCAATACGATCTGGACGCGATCCGGCGACACCGCCGCCCCGACGCGGCTGTTCCTGATGAACAAGGCGCTGAACGGTATCGACCTGTTCTATGAGATCGCCATGCCCGAGGTCTTCTATATCGGCCACAGCGCCGGCATCGTCCTGGCCAAGGCGACCTACGGAAACCACTTGGTCCTCTATCAGAACACCACGGTCGGCCGGCACAAGGACCAGATCCCGGTCATCGGCGACCGCGTGGTGCTCTATCCGGGCAGCGCCGTTGTCGCAGGCGCCGTGGTCGAGGACGACGTGGTGGTCTCGCAAGGGGTGCGGGTGATCGGCAAGACCGTGCCGCGCGGCATGATGGTTTTTGCCGGCGGGGCGGGCGAGCTGATCTTCCGGCCCCGCCCCGCCGACCTGATGGCCGAATATTTCCGCGCGTAGGTCTGGCCTCACCCCGCCGGCCGCACCGTGCGCGCGATCAGGTCGTAGAAGTCGCGGGCGAACTGTTCGGTCTGGCCCAGGGGCCCGGCTTTGATCTGCTCGCGCAGGCTGTGGCGCAGGGTTTCGCGGCGCGGGCGGTCGCCGGCGAGATCGGTGGCGATGCGGACGAAAGCGTCCTTGTCCTCGGTGGCGAGATCGGCCAGGCCGCTGTTGGCCAGGATCGAGCCGCTCAGTCGTTCGAAGAAGGCTTCGCCGATCAGGCTGACCACAGGCACGCCCATCCAGAGCGATTCGGTCGTGGTGGTGCCGCCGGTCAGCGGCAGGGTGTCCAGGCTGATGTCGAGCTCATTGTAGAACGGCATGTGCGCGCCGCGGACGGTGCTGAAGACGATCCGTTCCGGCGCGATCCCGTGGCGTCCGAATTCCGCCAGCATATGCCGTCGGAAGCTGGCTGAGCCGCCCTCCGGCCGGATGAACATGAACCGCGAGCCCGGGACCGCAGCCAGCACCCGTGACCACAGCTCAAGCGTCTCGCGATTGTATTTGTGCGGGTTGTTGGCGGTGCCGAAGGTGATCGTCCCCGCCCGGTCTTGCGGCAGTCCCGGCGTGATCACATGGCTTTCGGAAAACACCATCCGGCCGAGCGCGATCCAGCTGTGCGGCATCAAGAGCGGCTGTTCGACCAGGAGGTCGCGGCGCGGCGGGGTGTTGAACGGGTCGCAGATCAGATAGTCGATCGTCGAGAGCCCGGCGGAATGGGGATAGCCCAGCCAGCTCGCCTGCTTCGGCGCCGGGCGATAGGCCATCACGTCCAGGCGGTTCATGTGGGTCGAACCCCCCAACTCGATCAGCATGTCGAGGCCGTCGTCGGCGATCAATTGCGCCGCGTCACGCGACGTCATGTCCGGGTTCCACCGATAGGCGGTCGATTTGGAAGCGAAGAACTCCTGCAGCCGGTCAGCATGCTCGCCCTGGTAGAACGAGTAGCAATAGATTTCGAAGCGCTCGGCATCGACCTGTTCGAACAGGGGCAGGGCGAAATAGCCGACGGGATGCTGGCGCAGGTCCGACGACATGAACCCCAGCCGGATCTTGCCACCTGCTGATCGCGGCGCGGACTGATGGATCGGGTTCCGGGCCGCCGCGGCCTCGGCGTGCCTGGCCCAGATGCGGTGCTGCTCAAGCAGCTCGTAGCGGTCGTCCAGGGTCTTCACCTGGGCCAGCTGCTTCAGGAGCGCGGTGTGGCGGTTGCTGTTGGCCCAGCCGCGCCCGAGGCTGGCGAAATCGCCGAGCTTGCTCAAAGCGTCAAAATCGCAGACCCGGATCAGCGTTTCGTTGAGCACCTTCAGGTGCCCTGGGCTGGTGGTGTGGAAGGCCATGGCGCGCAGGGCCAGTTGATAGGATTCCTCGATATTGGCGCCCTCGTCGCCGTCGCGGGTCCGCTCCAGGCTCTCGATCAGGGCCATCAGATAGTCGGGCTTGTCGAGCTCCAGCTCGACGGCGCGGCGCAGGTGGATGTTGGCGCGCGGCCGGTCGAAGTCGGCGACAATGTTGCCCAGCTGGTAGTGCAGCCACCCGGCGGTTTCCATCCGCGGCAGCAGCTCCAGCAGATAGGCCTCGCAGCGGCGCGCCTGGCCGGCGCGGCGCAGGACGACCGCGCGGGCCTCCAGCAGCCGGGGATGGTCAGGGTTGGCCTCCAGCCCGCGGTCGATCAGGGCCTCGGTCTCGGCGACGCGAGCGTCCTCTGTCGCAAGCCCGATCATGTCCATCCAGGCGTCGATATTGTCCTTCTTGACCGCCACCGCCTGGCGGAACCGGGTCATCGCGGCAGCCCGCTTGTCCTGTTTGAGCAGGGCCCGGCCAAGCTGGCGCTGATATTCGGAATTGCGCGGATCGGCGCGCACCAGCTTGGCGAACACCGCCTCGCCGCGAACCCCGTCGTCCATGTCGAGCAGCACATTGCCCCGGTTCGAGAGCACCGAGCCGTTGTTCGGCGCGAGCCGGACGGCCTTGTCCAGCGCCGCGAGCGCCTCGGGGTAGCGGAACAGGCGGCGGTAGAAGACGCCCAGGATGTTGAGGATCTCGAAGTCGCGTGGGAACCGTTCGGCGCCGGCCTGGCCCCAGGTCGCGCCCTCCTGCAGACGACTGGCGCGGTAGAGCTGGACCAGCAGCGCGCGATAGACCGGGGCCGGCTGGCCCGGATCGGCCGACAGAAGCTCGACCAGCAACGCGATTGCGTCTTCGCCACGGCCCGCCTTCAGCGCCGCTTCCGCCGCGGCCAACCGTTCATCCATGCCTGCACTCGACCTGCGCCACCGCCCGCCAGCAGCCTTAAGGCCGCCCGCCGCGCCTGGCTAGCTGGAGCGACGTCTGAAGTGGCCCCGACCCGTCGCGGATCGCTCGAAATCGATCGCCGGGGCCCATCGGCGCGATTGTCACCCGTCTGACACAGGTTTGAGGATGTTAGGATGTCCGCAACGGAGAATCGCCGCTGTCCCTCCCCCCATCGCCTCGACCGATACCGCGTTCGCCGTGGCCCGTGGCGGGTGTCGCGGCGGCGAGCCTGGCGGCGTTTTGTCTGCTGATCGTATCGGGTCGACTGGAGGTTGTCGGTGGGCTCGCCGCGGCGGTCGTTGTTGCCCTCTCAGCGCTGGTCGTTCTGGTCGTCGCCAAGCGACCTGATCTGGTTCCGGCAACGCAGCAAGCCGATGACCCGCGAGCGGGCGGACCCCCGTACGCGGGTCTCGCCAACGCCTTGCGCGACCCGATCCTGGTGATTTCCGCCGGCAATGCCGAGGATCTGTCCACCCGACGCTATCTGTTCGCCAACCGGGCCGCGCGTGAGGTCTTCCGGCTGGACCGCGAGACCGGCCTGCTGGTCGCGGCGATCCGCGATCCTGAAGTGCTGGAAGCCGTTGACGAGGCGCTGTTCGGCGGCATCGCGGCGGACTGCGTTCATCAAATCCCGGGCGTCCAGGCCAAGACCCTGCGCGCCTATGCCAGGCCGCTGGACCCCGCCCCCGATGGCGGGCCACTGGCTTTGCTCGCCTTCCGGGACGAAACCGAACT
>JANXXA010000464.1 GCA_025350885.1 Phenylobacterium sp. | reverse complement strand
AGCGGGCCTGGTCCTCGCCGATCTGGTATGAGCCCAGGGCCTGAAACTCAGCCCGACGACATGCGAGCCGGTAGCCTATTGGTCGTGCTGCACCGGATCGCACGCGAGCCCCTGACCCACTTCCTGCTGATCGGCGCCTTGCTGTTCGGCGGTCTGACGGCGGTTAAGTCACTGCGCAGGCCGGTGGTGCGCCTGGAGGCCCAGGACCTCAATCAGCTCGCCACCTACTGGGAGGCGCAGATGCAGCGGCCGCCCAGCAAGGCCGAGTTGGCCGGCATCATCGGCGAGCGCATCGACGAGGAGCTGCTGGCCCGCGAGGCGCTGAGGCTGGGTCTCGACAAGGGCGACATGATCGTCCGTCGCCGGCTGGCGCAGAAGATGGCCTTCGCCACCGATGACGTCGCCCAGGCGGCGGAGCCCGACGAGGCGACCCTGCGCGCCTACTACGCCCGCACCGCGGATCGCTATGCCGCCGCCGCCCGGGTCGGGTTTCAGCAGGTGTTCTTCTCCGGCGACCGGCCGCCTGGCGGCGCCGCCAAGGCCGCGGGCCAGGCGCTTGAACGCGCCGAGGAAGGCGGGCGCGCCGACCCCACCGGCGACCCGTTCCTGTTCCCCCTGACCTATGACGACGTCGGCCTGCAGGACCTGCTGCGCGACTATGGCGCGGCCTTCGTCAAGACGCTGGAGACCGCGCCGGTCGGAACCTGGCAGGGGCCGGTGCTCTCGCCCTACGGCTGGCACATCGTCAAGGTCACCCAGCGCAGACAAGCCGCCGCCACGGCCTTCGAGGCGGTCCGCCACCAGGTTCGCGACGCCTGGCTGGCCGACCGCCGCCGTGAGGCCAACGCCGCCTTCCTCCACAGCCTGCGAAAACGCTACCGGGTGGTGGTGGCCGGCGTGCCCGAAGACTGAGCCCTCCCCTCACCCCGCGTGAACTTGACGCCGGCGGCGATGCGGGACCATTTCGCGCCATGGCCGACCCCTCTACCCTCCCCCCTGACCTTGCTGGCGATTTCGCGCCCGCCACGGCGGCTGACTGGCGCGCGCTCGTCGACAAAACACTCGGCGAGTCCCCGTATTCGACGATCGAGACCGCGACGGTTGAGGGCCTGCCCATCGCGCCCCTCTACGCCCCGGCCGACCGGCCTCGCGCTCCGGCCCGCGCGGTCCCCGCCGACCGCGCCTGGGAGGTGGCCACCCTTACCGCCCATCCCGACCCGGCCCGGGCCAACGCCGAGATCCTGGCCGACCTGCGCGGCGGGGCCGCGGCGACGATCCTGCGCATCGACCCGACCGGCCAGGCCGGGACAGCCGTCGGATCGGCCACTGACCTTTCCCAGGCGCTGGACGGGGTGATCCTGGAGTTCGCGCCGGTCGCCCTCGACGCCGGCTTCCTGGGTCCCCAGGCCGCCGACTGGCTGGCCATGGCGGCCAAGGCATCCCCGGGCGCCCTTATTCGCTTCCACCTCGACCCGCTCAGCGCCTGGGCTGAGAGCGGCGCCAGTCCCGGCCCGATCGAGGCCCACGTGGTCGCCGCCGCCAACGTCGCGGTGCGGCTGGCCGTCACCTATCCGCACGCCCAGCTGTTCCTGGGCAACGGCCGCGTGACCCAAGAAGCCGGCGGCGGCGAGGCGCTCGAGGTCGCCTTCGCGATGGCGGCCGCCATCGCCTACGCCAAAGCGTTGGTCAGTGCGGGCCTGCCGATGGCCAAGGCCTTCGCCGGCATCACCCTGGGGCTCAGCGCCGACGCCGACTATTTCCTGACCATCGCCAAACTGCGCGCCGCGCGGAGCCTCTGGGCGCGTGTCGCCGCCGCCTGCGACGCAGGCCCCGTCGCCCAGATCGAGGCCAGATCGTCACGCCGCATGCTGACCGCCCAAGACGCCTGGACCAACATGATCCGTCTCACCGCCGCCGGCTTTGGCGCAGCGATCGGGGGCGCCGACACAATTGTCCTGGGCCATTTCACCGATGCTCTGGGCCTGCCCACCGAGTTCGCCCGCCGCCAGAGCCGCAACGCCCAGCTGGTGCTGATGGAGGAAGCCCACGTCGGCCGCGTCGCCGACCCCGCCGCCGGCTCGGGCTATGTCGAGGCGATGACCGACGAGATCGCACGCGCGGCCTGGGCGCAGTTCCAGGCCATCGAGGCCGCCGGCGGCCTTGTCGCCGCCCTGGCGTCAGGCCGTGTCGCCCGCCAGGTCGCGGCCGCCACCGCCGCACGCCCGGACCCCCGGATCATCGGCGTCACCGCCTTCCCGCCGGACCAGCAACAGCCGGTGGAGGTGGAGATCGCGGCCGCCAGGGCTCGGTCCGCGCCCTCGCCCCGCCTGCCCGGCCCCGACAGCGCCTGCCCACCGCTCACCCCCATGCGGATCGCCGAAGCCTTCGAGGCCGCGGAATGACTCCTCCCTATTCCGCTCATCCCCGCGAAAGGTTGGGTCGATGAAACCGTTCCCCGATTTCGCCACGATGCCCTTCGCCGACCTACCGGACCAGCCGCTGCCCGGCGGCGCGCCCTGGCA
>JANXXA010000382.1 GCA_025350885.1 Phenylobacterium sp. | reverse complement strand
CAGGCCAACAAGGAAAGCCTGATATGCGCCGGCCCGACGCTGCTCAGAACCGCGAAGCTGGCCGGCGGCGTGGTGATCCCGGTGGATTCTGAGCACTCGGCGATCTTTCAGGTGTTCTCGCCGTCCAACGCCCAGCACGTCGCCCGGCTCATCCTCACCGCCTCTGGAGGCCCGTTCCGCGGTTGGACGCGCGACCAGATGTCCCGCGCGGCGCCGGAACAGGCGCTGGCCCATCCGAACTGGAGCATGGGCGCCCGAATTTCGATCGATTCCGCGACCATGATGAACAAAGGCCTTGAGGTGATCGAGGCTGCCTATCTGTTCGCCATGCCGCCGGAGCGCATCGACATCGTGATCCACCCGCAGTCCATCATCCATTCGATGGTCGAGTACGCCGATGGCTCGACGCTGGCGCAGATGGGGCCGCCCGACATGCGTGCGCCGATCGCCTGCGCCTTCGCTTG
The DNA here is from genome assembly GCA_025350885.1 of Phenylobacterium sp. Lineage (GTDB taxonomy): Bacteria > Pseudomonadota > Alphaproteobacteria > Caulobacterales > Caulobacteraceae > Phenylobacterium. The sequence goes on along the minus strand of JANXXA010000382.1, from coordinate 6,758 downwards.
GCCGGATCGATTGCCGTGGCCCGCGGAAAGGCTGGATCTCGCCCGGAGCGGGCCGCTGACGTTTGAAGAACCCGACCTGGAACGCTTTCCCGCGCTGAACATCGCCAAGGCCGCGCTGGCGGCGGGCGGCTCGGCGCCCACAGCCATGAACGCAGCCGACGAGATCGCCGTGGCGGCCTTCCTGGATCGCCGCATCGGCTTCCTGGACATCGCCAGCACCGTGGCCGAGACCCTGGAGCGCATGGATCGGCAGGGCCTTCTGAAGCGCGGCGGGGAGAATCCCGTCGAGGCCGCCCGGGCGACCGATACGACCGCGCGCCGGGTAGCCGGTGACGTCATCGACAGCCTCATGGCCCCGGCGCACGCCCGGGCCTGATGGAGTAGCCCAATCGATGTCCGGATTTCTGGCGAATATCCTGTTCTACATTCTGCCGTTTCTATTGGTGGTGGGCGTCGTCGTGACGGTCCACGAGTTCGGCCATTTCCTGGCCGCCAAGTGGCTGGGCACCAAGATCGATCAGTTCTCCATCGGCTTCGGCAAGGCCCTGGCCCACTGGACCGACCACGATGGGGTCGAATGGCGCATCGGCTGGGCGCCGATCGGCGGGTTCGTGCGCTTTGCCGGCGACGAAAACGCCGCCAGCGTGCCGGACCAGAACGATCTGGAGGCGATGCGCCGCGAGGTTCTGGCGCGCGAGGGACCGGTGGCGCTCAGGCGTTACTATCATTTCAAGCCGCTGTGGCAGCGCGCGGTGATCAGTGCGGCGGGTCCCTTCGCCAACTTCCTGCTGGCGATCACCATATTCGCGGTCCTGCTGATGACCGTCGGCGAGCCGATCGGGCCGGCGCGGATCAAGTCCGTCACACCCGGCGGTCCGGCGGCCCGCGCCGGGTTCCTGGCCGGAGACGTAATCGTCAAAGCGGACGGCAGGCCAGTAAAGTATTTTGGCGATGTGAAGCAGCTGATCATCCTGCGGACCGGGGTGCCGATTCCCTTCGTTATCGATCGCCAAGGTCAACGGCTGGAGGTGACTGCCACCCCGCAGCGCGGGCCGGTCGAGGACGGTGTCGGGCGGTTTCATCAGCTGGGTCGCCTGCAACTGGCCTTTACCGACACCCGGCCGACGATGCAGCGCTATGGGCCGGTGGCGGCCCTGGCCGGCGGTATTGTCGAGACCCGTGATGTGGTGACGACCACGGTCTTCTACATTGGGCGGATGCTCGGCGGCCGCGAGACGGCCGATCAGATTTCCGGACCGCTGGGCATGGCCCAGATCTCCGGTGACCTGGCGAAACAGACGTCAGCCAGTTCCAGCAATTTCGGCATCGTCGCTCTGAACGGCTTGCTGACGATCCTGACCCTGGTGGCCAATATCTCGGTGGGCATCGGATTTCTCAATCTGCTGCCGATTCCCGTGCTCGATGGGGGACACCTGCTGTTCTATGCCTATGAAGCTGTGGCGCGCCGCCCACTTGCTGCCAAGGTTCAGGCGGCAGGGTATCGCGTAGGCCTTGCGCTGGTTCTCGGATTGATGTTGTTCGCCACCTGGAACGATCTGCAGCGGCTGCATGTGTTCAATTTCATCGGCGGGCTATTCTCCTAGCCCCCGACTTTTCCCAAATGGCTGATTCGATGCACCGACACCGCGCCCGCAGCGCTGCGCTAGCTTCCGGTCTCGCCGGTCTTCTGGCCTCCACGGCCCTGGCGACGCCTGGAGTCGCGCTGGCCCAGGATCCAGCGCCGGTGGCCACGGCGCCAGCCCGAGCTTTGCCCCTCGCCGCCGTGGCGATCCAGACCGGCGTCGTTCAGCGCATCCTGGTGAAGGGCAACGAGCGGATCGAGCCCGCGACAGTGATTTCCTACCTGCCGATCTCGGCAGGCGAGACCATCGACGCGGCGAAGATCGATGCGGCGCTGAAGTCGCTGTTTCGGACGGATCTGTTTTCCGACGTCAAGATCGACTTCAACCAGGGCGACCTGGTCATCACCATCGTCGAAAACCCGATCATCAACCGCGTGCTGTTCGAGGGTAATTCCGGGATCAAGGAAGACAAACTGCGCGACGAGGTCACCGTCCGCCCGCGCGGCATCTTCACCCGCGCCAAGGCACAGACCGACGTGGGACGGATTGTTGAACTCTATCGGCGGTCGGGCCGGATTTCAGCGACCGTGACGCCGCAGATCGTCGAGCTCCCGCAAAAGCGGGTCGATCTGATCTTCAAGATCGATGAAGGTCCCAAGAGTGGCGTGCTGCGGGTCAACTTCCTGGGCAACAAAGCATTCTCCGACAACGACCTGCGCGACGTGGTCGTGACCGAGCAGACGCACTGGTACAAATTCTTCTCGACCAATGCCAACTATGACCCTGACCGGCTGGAGTACGACAAAGAGCAGCTGAGGAAATACTATCGCAACCGCGGCTACTACGATTTCCGCGTTTCCTCCGCAGTTGCTGAACTGTCGCCCGACAAAAACGGTTTTGTGATCACCTATACGATCGACGAAGGGCCGGAATACAAATTCGGTAAGATTGAGGTCGAAACAGAACTCAAAAAACTCGACAAGATTATCCTGGCGTCCCTGGTGCCGTTCCGGAAGGGTGACATCTATCAGGACGAGCGGATCGAGCAGGCAAGTGACGCTCTGACCTTTGCCGCCGGGGCCGCGGGCTTCGCCTTCGTCGATGTCCGGCCGCGCTACACGCCGAACCGGGCGTCCGGCACAGTGGACGTCACCTTCCAGGTGAAGGAGGGCCCGCGCGTCTACGTCGATCGGATCGACGTGGTCGGCAACACCCGGACGCTCGACTATGTGATCCGGCGCGAGATGAACGTCGCCGAGGGCGATGCCTACAACCGGGTGCTGGTGGATCGGTCAAAGAACCAGATCCGCGCTCTGGGGTTTTTCAAGAACGTCGATATCACCGAAATCCCGGGGTCGGCCCCGGATCGCACCGGTCTTCAGGTGAAGGTCGAGGAACAGCCCACCGGCGAGCTGTCGTTCAGCGCCGGCTATTCCTCCGTCGATCAACTGGTCATCGACCTTGGGATCACCGAGCGAAACTTCCGCGGCCGCGGCGAGAATGCGCGCGCCCGCATCTCGCTGGGATCCCTGCGCAAGAGCGTGGATTTCTCGTTCACCGAGCCGCGGTTCCTTGGCCGCGACCTCGCCGCCGGCTACGACGCCTATTACTACAGCTACGACCTGACCCGGTATTCGGCCTACAAGACCACCACGCTGGGCACCGGGGTGCGGCTGAGTTTCCCGCTCAGCCTGAATTCGACCGGCTCGGTGCGCTACACGATCCGCCAGGACGATGTTCAGATCGACCCGTCCTTCTGCGTCACCGGCAGCTTGCTGGTGTCGCCCGCGCTCTGCGACCAGAGAGGCTCGTTCCTGACGTCCCTGGTCGGCTACGGCTATCGCCTCGACCGGCGAAACGACGCCATCAACCCAACCCGCGGCTACTATTTCCAGATGAACCAGGACTTCGCGGGTCTGGGCGGCGCCGTGAAGTACCTCAAGAGCGAGGGCGATGCGGGCTGGTACCACGGGTTCAACAAGACCTTCATTCTGAGCGTCGTCGGCGAGGCCGGTTTTGTCGGCGGCTGGGGCGGCGATCACGTCCGGATCAACGATCGCTTCTTCAAAGGCGGCAACAGTTTCCGCGGTTTCCAGACCGCCGGCATCGGCCCGCGTGACCTGAACCTGGGCCGCACCGATGCGCTGGGCGGCAAGGCCTACGCGATCAGCAATATCGAGTTGACGGTGCCGACGTTCCTGCCCGAGCAGTACGGTATCAAGGCCGCGCTGTTTACGGCTGTCGGCACGCTCGGTCTGCTGGATGATTTCGACAAGAAATCCTTCAACCCCGCTACCGGCCTCAGGGTCACCGACCCGTTGATCAAGGACGAGCTTGGGCTGCGTGCTTCGGCCGGCCTGAGCATCTTCTGGAAATCACCCATGGGTCCGATCCGGTTCGACTTCAGTCAGATCCTGGTCAAGCAGGACTACGACAAGACCGAGACGTTCAAATTCTCAACCGCAACAAGATTCTAGGACTCACATGACTTTCAAATTTCTCGCTGCTGGCCTCTGCGCCGCCACCGCCCTGAGCGCGGGGTCCATTGCCTTGGCCCAAGCTGCCCCGCCGGCCGTGACCCACGGCGCACCGATCGCCGGGCTGTGCGTGGTCAACCTCGAACAGGTGGTCGGCGGCTCGACCGTCGGCAAGTTCCTGCAGACCCGGCTCCAACAGATCCAGCAGCAGGCCAATGCCGAGGTCAGTGGCGAGAACACCGCGCTGCAGAGCGAGGCCAAGGCGCTCGATGCGCAGCGCGCGACCCTCGATCAATCGACGCTTGAGCAACGTGCGGCCCAGATCCAGGTCAAGGGTAATGCGCTGAACCGCAAGGTCCAGACCCGCGAACGCGAATTGCAGCTGACCGAGCAGAAGGCGGTCGGCCGCGTACTGCAGGAAGCCGAGCAGCCGGTCCGCCAGGCCTACCAGCAGAAGGGCTGCGCGATCCTGATCCAACACAGCGCCGTCCTGGGCATCATGTTCAATCCGGCCATGGACATTACCCCGCAGGTGGTGACCGCCCTGAACGCCAAGATCACCCAGTTCGCCTTTGATCGCGAGCGCCTTGACCAGCCCCAGGCCGCCGCGCCCGGCGGCGCGCCGCCTATCGTGCAGACGCCGTCCACGCCTCGGCCGGCGGCGCCCGCCAAGAAATAGCCAACGCTCGGAGGACGCGGATCGCCGCACGTCATGCCCGATCCGCGGTTCTTTGAAGACCTGGGCCCCGTCACGCTGGCTGAGTTGGCGGCGTTGACGGGCGCGGTCGTGGTAGATCCGGCTACCGCGAACCGAGAGGTGCGCGCCGTTTCGGTGCTGGATTCCGCGACGGCCGAGACCGTCACATTTGTCAGCGACCGCAAGCGGCTTTCGCAGGCGCACGAGACGGCGGCGGGGGCCTGTTTCGTTGAGGCGAGCGGTCAGGGATCGTTGCCGGCAGGCTGCGCCGCCCTGGTCACAGCGTCGCCGCAGCGCGCCTACGCCCTGGCGGCTACGCGTCTGCATCAGCCGCGACTTTCATCGGGCAAGACCGCGATCGCCGCCAACGCCAGCCTGGAACCCGGTGTCGAGCTGGGACCGGGTGTCGTGGTGGGCGATGGCGCCCGGATCGGCCGCGGTTCGCGCATTGGCGCCAACACGGCGATCGGCCCGGGCGTCACCATCGGTCGCGACTGCGAGATCGCCGCCAACGTCACTCTCGGCTTTGCCCTGATCGGCGACCGGGTCCGCATCCTGGCGGGCGCGGTGATCGGTGAACCGGGGTTCGGCGCCACCGTCGGCGCCACGGGCCTGATCGACATCCCGCAACTCGGGCGGGTGATCATTCAGGACGGGGTGAGTATCGGCGCCAACACCTGCATCGACCGCGGCGCCTTCCATGACACCGTGATTGGCGAGAACACCAAGATCGACAACCAGGTGCAGATTGGACACAACGTCCGTGTCGGGCGTAACTGCGCCCTGGCCGCCCACACGGGGATTTCCGGCAGCGTCGTCATTGGTGACGGCGTCCAGTTTGGAGGGCGCGCCGGGGTGGCTGACCACATCACCATTGGCGACGGCGCGCGGATCGGCGCCGGCGCGGGCGTTATCAGGGACGTACCGGCCGGGGAGACGTGGGCTGGTTATCCCGCCAAGCCGATCCGTCGCTGGATGCGTGAGGTAGCTTGGCTGTCAAGGATGGCGGACCGCAGGGAGAAGGACGTATGAGCCGCAAGGCGCCGGTGAGCGAGGCGCCCAGCGAGATCGACATCACCGAAATCCTCGCCCGCATCCCACACCGCTACCCCTTTCTGCTGGTCGATCGCTGCGAAGACTATGTTCCGCACACATCGATCGTCGGCATCAAGTGCGTGACGGTGAACGAGCCGTTCTTCCAGGGTCACTTCCCGGGCTATCCGGTCATGCCGGGCGTGCTGATCGTCGAGGCGCTGGCCCAGACCGGAGCGGTGCTGATGTCCAAATCGCTGGACGTCGATGTGAGGGGCAAGGCGATCTTCTTCATGTCGCTGGACAATTGCCGCTTCCGCGCCCCGGTGCGGCCAGGGGCGGTCATCCGTCTGGTCGTCGAGGTGCTGCGGGCGCGCAGTGACATCTTCAAGTTCAAAGGTCGCGCCCTGGTCGGTGACAAGGTCTGTGCCGAGGCGGAATTCGCGGCCATGGTCGTGGAGACCTGAGTGGCGGTCGATATCCATCCGACAGCGATCATCGAGACCGGCGCCCAGCTCGGCGAGGACGTCAGCGTGGGCCCCTATTCCGTCGTCGGGCCGCATGTGACGGTCGGCGATCGGACGCGGCTTTTGACCCACGTTGTGGTGGAAGGCCACACCCACCTGGGCCAGGACTGCACGGTGCGCAACTTTTCCAACCTGGGCGGGCCGCCGCATCACACCGGCTACAAGGGTGAGCCGACAGAGCTGATCATCGGTGACCGCAACCTGATCTGGGAACATGTGACAATGCACATCGGCACGCCGCAGGGCGGGGCGGTGACTCGGGTCGGCAACGACGGGATGTTCATGGCGACCTCGCACGTCGGCCACGACTGCACGGTGGGCGACAGTGTGATCCTGGCCCATTCGGCGACCCTTGGCGGGCATGTGGACGTTGGCGACTTTGTCATGGTCAGCGGCCTGGCGGCGGTTCATCAGTATTGCCGGGTCGGTCGCTATTCTTTCA
>JANXXA010000334.1 GCA_025350885.1 Phenylobacterium sp. | reverse complement strand
GCCTACCTGGCGAGCGCCCCTTAGGCCGGCGTCTTCGCCCGCAGGTTGACGAGGCGGTCAATCGAAGCCTCGGCCTCGGCCATCAGTCGCGCGACGATCTCGCCGGCCGGCAGGATATCGCGCACCCCGCCCGCCGACTGGCCCATGGCGAAGGCCGAGCGGTCCGCGTCGAGCCCCTCGATCTGGCCGCCGATACCGCCCATCACCCCGGCGCGGCTGGACAGCATGGCCTGTTGCGGAAACGGCTGGATGTCGCCCGGCCGGCTCTCCCATTCCTCGACATAGGGGTTCTTCTTCACCCGCATGGGTTTGCCGGAATAGCTGCGGGTGCGGATGGTGTCTTCGTCGGTCGCCTCGACGATCACTTCGCGGTACATCTGGCCGGCGTGGGCCTCCTGGCTGGCGATGAACCGGGTGCCCATCCAGACGCCGACCGCGCCGAGCGCCAGCGACGCCGCCAGGCCCCGCCCGTCATAGAGCCCGCCGGCGGCGACCACCGGGATCTTCACCGCCTCGACCGCCTGGGCCACCAGCGGCAGGGTGCCGACCAGGCCGGTGTGTCCGCCGCCCTCGCCGCCCTGGCAGATCACCGCGTCACAGCCGGCCTGCTCGGCCTTCACCGCATGCTTGACCGCCCCACAGACCACCATCACTTTCAGGCCCGCCCCCTTCAGCCGCGCCATGATCGGCATCGGCACGCCCAGGCCCGCGACAAACGAGGACGCCCCCTCCTCGATGATGATCTCCACCGCGGCGGTCAGGCTGTCGGGGCTGGCGGCCAGCAGATCGACGCCGAATGGCTTCTTCGTCAGGCTTTTGACCTTGCGCATCTCGTCGCGAATGAATTCGGGCGTCCGCCCGGCCATGCCGAGCACGCCGTAGCCACCCGCGTTGGACACCGCCGCCACCAGTTCGGCATAGGAGACCCCGCCCATCCCGGCCAGCATGATCGGGTGCTCGACACCCAGAAGATCGCAGAGCTTGGTGTGCAGGGTCATAGACGTTTCCTTCTCAGAAGATCGCGTAGCCGCCGTCGATCAGGAAGCTGTCGCCGGTATGGAAGCTCGATGCGTCCGAGGCGAGATAGACCGCCATGCCGCCGAAGTCCTCCGGCTGGCCCCAGCGGCGGATCGGCACCCGCCTGATCACCGAATCGTTGAACTTGTCGTTGCCTTGCGCGCCGGCGGTCATGTCGGTGGCGATCCAGCCGGGCAGGATGGCGTTGGCGCGGACGCCGTAGCGGGCGTGCTCGACAGCGATGGCGCGGATCATCGAGATCACCGCGCCCTTGGTGGCGGCATAGGCCTCGTTGCGCGCCGCCCCGTCGATGGCGCTGAGCGAGGAGGTGACCACCAGCGAGCCGCCGGCCTTGTCGCCCTGCCCCGCGCGCTCAACCATGTGCTTGCAGGCTTCGCGGAAGGTGAAGAACACGCCGTCCAGGTTCACCGCCAACACCCGCCGGTACTGGGCGGTGGAGAACTCGGCGAACGACGGCGCCCCGCCGCCGACCCCGGCATTGGCGATCACGGTGTCGATACGGCCCATCTCGGCGATGGCCTCGGCCATGCCGGCGGTCACCGCGTGCTCGTCCGCCACATCGACCTTGCGGCTCATCACGCGCCGGCCGTGCGCCTTCAGCGACGCCTCGGCGGCGGCGTTCTTGTCGGCGTTGGTGCCCCAGACCACGATGTCCGCGCCGGCCTGGGCCATGGCGTCGGCCATGCCGAGCCCGATGCCGCTGTTGCCGCCGGTGACCAGCGCCACCTTCCCCGTCAGATCGAACGGCTTGTAGGCCATGACCACATCCTCCCTCTCGCAATTTCAAACATGCGTTGGGCTTTCAAAGGCCCGGATCGCCCGAGAGCGTCAAGGGGCGGTGTCAAGCGAGCCCTGGCGTAACCATCGGCGCAATTCCTGCGAATAGGGCGCAACGCGTGCGTATGCGCTGCTACGTTCCGGGGATCCCCCATGAAATTCGCCGCCACCCTCGCCCTTGCCGTCGGCCTCATCGCGCCGCTGGCCGCGGGCGCCGCGGCCTGGGACGTGGGCCCGCCGGTGGGCGCCATGGTCCCGGCTCTGCACGCTACCGACCTGAAGGGCGCGCCGGTCAGTGTGAGGGAGCTGTCCGGCAAGAATGGCTTGGTGCTGATCTTCTTCCGGTCGGCGAAGTGGTGCCCCTATTGCCAGAAGCAGCTGATGGACATGAAGGCCGCGCCGGCCGCCCTGGCGCAGCGCGGATACAAGCTCGCCGCCATCAGCTACGACCCCATCGACGTGCTGGCCGGCTTTGCCGAGAAGCGCGCCATTCCCTACCCGCTGCTGTCGGACGCGGGCTCCGTGACCATCGACGCCTGGAAGCTGCGCGACATGCGCTATGCGCCCGGTAGCTTCGCCTGGGGCGTTCCCTACGCCTCGATCTATGTGATCTCGCCCAAGGGCGTCTTGAAGGCCAGGCTGGCCGAAGAGGACTACAAGGTCCGCCCGGAGCTCAGCGTCCTGCTGGCTGCCATCGATGGCCTGCCCGAAAAACGCTGAGGCAGTCGTTGATCAGGCCGCCGTCCAGCCACCGTCGATGACGAACGACCCGCCGGTGGCCGAGGCGCCGAGGTCCGACACGAGATAGAGCAGCTGGCCGGCCAGGTGGCGGTATTCGACGAAGGTCTTGTTCGGCTGGGCCGCCAGGATCACGTCCTCGATCACCCGGTCTTCGGGAATGCCGCG
>JANXXA010000319.1 GCA_025350885.1 Phenylobacterium sp. | reverse complement strand
AAGGCCACCGTGGGGCGAATGAACCGCTCGCCCTGGTGCGTATCGTCGGCGTACACCATCTATGCATCCCAACGCGGGGAGCCATCGCCGCTAACTGGACGTTTCACCTAATCTGACCCCCCGGCTGATCGTAGCGCTTGTGATCGGTCGACGGATCGGGGATTGTCAAGGATTAGACAACCTGCGGCGCGTATCCTGCAATGATGGCGTCAGGATGCGCTTCGCGGGACAGACCGGCCCGCGTGGCGCAGAGCCTGTCGAGAGAGTGAGAAACGAGCATGACCAAGGCCGCGAGCGGAGATTCCAAGAGCACGCTCTATTGCTCATTCTGCGGCAAGAGCCAGCACGAAGTCCGCAAGCTGATTGCGGGCCCGACGGTGTTCATCTGCGATGAATGCGTCGAGCTGTGCATGGATATCATCCGCGAAGAACACAAGATCTCCTTCGTCAAGTCGAAGGACGGCGTCCCGACGCCCAAGGAGATCCGCGAGGTTCTCGACGATTACGTGATCGGTCAAGACCACGCCAAGAAGGTCCTCTCGGTTGCTGTGCACAATCACTACAAGCGCCTCAACCACGCGACCAAGAACAACGACGTTGAACTGGGCAAGGCCAACATCCTGCTGATCGGTCCGACGGGCACGGGCAAGACGCTGCTGGCCCAGACGCTCGCGCGAATCATCGACGTGCCCTTCACCGTCGCCGACGCCACGACCCTGACCGAAGCCGGCTACGTCGGCGAGGACGTCGAGAATATCATCCTGAAACTGCTGCAGGCCGCCGACTACAACGTCGAGCGCGCGCAGCGCGGCATCGTCTACATCGACGAGGTCGATAAGATCAGCAGAAAGTCCGACAATCCCTCGATCACACGAGACGTTTCCGGCGAAGGCGTGCAGCAGGCGCTGCTGAAGATCATGGAAGGCACCGTCGCCTCCGTGCCGCCGCAGGGTGGGCGGAAGCACCCGCAGCAGGAATTTCTGCAGGTCGACACCACCAACATCCTGTTCATCTGCGGCGGGGCGTTCTCGGGCCTGGAAAAGATCATCTCGGCGCGCGGCAAGGGCGCCTCGATCGGCTTCGGCGCCAAGGTCTCCGACCCGGACGAGCGTCGCACCGGCGAGGTCTTCCGTCAGGTGGAGCCCGACGACCTGCTGCGATTTGGCCTGATCCCGGAATTTGTCGGCCGCCTGCCGGTGATCGCCACCCTGGACGATCTCGACGAGAAGGCCCTGGTCAAGATCCTCACCGAGCCGAAGAACGCCTTCGTCAAACAGTACGTCCGCCTGTTCGACATGGAAAATGTCGGTCTGACCTTCACCGACGATGCGCTCAACGCCGTGGCCCGCAAGGCGATCACGCGGAAGACCGGAGCGCGGGGCCTGCGTTCGATCCTCGAGGCCATCCTGCTCGACACCATGTACGAGCTGCCCACCTACGACGGGGTCGAGGAGGTGGTGGTCAATGCCGAGGTCGTGGAAGGCCGCGCCCAGCCGCTGATCATCTATGCCGAGCGCCGCGACAAGGGCGGCGCGGCTTAGCGTCAGCCGCGGCAGTTCAGCTCGATGGTCGCGCCGTTCGGGTCGTTGATGAAGATCTGACGGATGCTGGTCCCCGGAACCGGCGCCGCGCGGTGGCTCAGGCCCCTGGCCTCGATCCGGCTCAGCGCGCCGTCGAAATCGTCGATGGCGAAGGCGAAATGGTCGAGCGCCGACCCGCGCGACGGCTGGGGCGGCTCCGCGACCTCGACCAGATGCACCATGGCCGCGCCGTTGACATAGAGCCAGCTGCCGGCGACGGGAAAGTCCGGTCGCCAGCCCTCTTCAAAGCCCAGGACCTCGATGAAGAAGGCGCGGGTCTCCGCCAGCTTCGCCGTGGAGATGTTGATGTGGTCGATGCCGTTTACCGTCACGATATCTCTCCCAGGCGCCTGTCCAGTCTTGTAGAACACCCTGCCTCACCGGAAAAGTGCTCAGCGAACAGACGCAGGTCGCGATCGGAATTGAGACCCAGTGTCGCGCCCCTCTGCCGTCCCGCTTGAAAGCCGGACCGAACGGTCCACATAAGTCAGCCAACAACCGCCTTGAGGGGCGGACGGGTTGTCCGACTCAGACGCATCGTCTGGGTAACCACGATCCGATAGACTTGGCGCCGCGATCGAAGGCGCCGGTCAGGAGTTTGAGAGACGATGTCAGAGATCAAGATTTTGCCGATCCTGCCGCTGCGGGACATCGTGGTGTTCCCGCACCAGCCGGTTCCGCTGTTCGTGGGTCGCGAAAAGTCCGTGCGCGCCCTTGAGGAGGCCATGAAGGCGGAGGGCAAACAGATCCTGCTGGCCACCCAGAAAGACAAGGACGACGACGACCCCGCGCCGGACGCGATCTACGACGTCGGTGTCGTCGCCACCGTGCTGCAGCTGCTGAAGCTGCCCGACGGCACCGTGAAGGTTCTGGTCGAGGGCCGCGCGCGCGCCGGCATCGCCCGGTTCACCGACCAGCCCGACTACTACGAGGCCGAGATTGCCTATGTGGCGGAGGACGGGGCGGGCTCGGCCGAAGCCGAGGCGCTGAGCCGCGCCGTGGTCGAGCAGTTCGAAAACTACGTGAAGCTGAATAAGAAGGTGCCGCCCGAGGCGTTGGCCGCGATCCCGCAGATCGAGAACCCTGGGGAGTTGGCCGACCGCATTGCGTCGCACCTGTCGGTGAAGATCGCCGAGAAGCAGCAGCTCCTGGAGATCTTCAACGTCGTCAAGCGTCTGGAGAAGGTTTACGCCCTGATGGAGGGCG
>JANXXA010000312.1 GCA_025350885.1 Phenylobacterium sp. | reverse complement strand
CGGGCCTGGTCGAGGACGTCCTGGGTCATCTCCGGATTGTCCTTGAGGATCAGGGCGTCGGCGGGCCTGGGGTCGCCGTTCAGATAGTCCTTCCAGCCCTTGGCGCTGGCCTCGACGAACGCCTTCACCGCCGCCGGATTGCTGGCGATCAGCGCGTCCGGCGCCAGGACCATGTTGGCGTATCCGGGGTAGCCGTTGTCGGCCAGCAGGAACACCTTGGGCTTCAGCCCCGCCTGCTTCTCCAGCGTATAGGGCTCAGACGTCAGATACCCCTGCTGGGCGGCGCGTTTGTCGGCCAGGAACGGACCGTTGTTGAAGGAGTATTTGCGCACCTGGTCATCGGTGAAGCCGTATTTTGCCTTCAGCCACACCCAGAACGCGGTGACCGAGGCGTCGGCCAGCAGGATCGGGTGGCCCTTGAGGTCGGCCAGGGTTTCGACGCCGGAGCCCGGGTGGGCCATCAGCACCTGCGGGTCCTTCTGGAAGATCGCCGCCACCGCCTTCACCGGCACCCCCTCCTGGGCGAGGTTCATGACGATGAAGCTGTTGGAGCCCATCCCCAGATCGACCGATCCAGCCGCCAGCAGTTGCGGCACGTTCACCCCTGGGCCGCCCTGCAGGATCTTCACGGTCAGGCCGCGTCGGGCGTATTCGCCATTGGCCAGCGCTTCGTAGAACCCGCCCTGCTCGGCCTGGGCCCGCCAGTCGGTGGCGAAGCGCAGCGCTGTCAGACCGGGCGTCTTGGCCACCTCCTCCTTCGGGGAACAGGCGCAGACCACGGCCGCGAGCGCGACGGCGACGATGAGACGCAAGGCTTTCATGCAGACTCCCAGGGTGAGCCCGCAGAGCCTAGGGCGGTCCGGCTCTGGTTGGAAGACGCCCATAGCAAGAGGGCGGCGCTCCGGTTGCCCGGGGCTCCGCCCTCTCATCCAGATCCGTTGGGGGATCTGTACCTTCCAGGTCGATCGCGCCTTCGGTTGGCGAGCAAGCTCGCGGGTTGTCCGTCGCGGCCGGTGTCTCTGGACTGTCTGTCCCGGGTCGCCCCGGTCCTCGCGGCTCAGAAACCTCCTGCTCGCCTTGGCTTCTGGGTCCGCCGTTTCCGGCCTCTCCGTCCGCCCGCGCCGCAGTCCCTCTCGGCAAGTGAACGGTGCTCCCGAACCCGAAATCCGGCAAGCTGGAGATTGGCAGCCTATGTGCGTGAGCGGACCAAACCCGGTGCATATCCGGTGGAAAACCTGGGATCTCTCGCCGATTTCCGCAACGGATTCAGCCCCTCGAACAATCCACAGGAAAGCGAAGCTGGACCCTCAGCCGCTGGTCTGCAGAGTCTCGCGGCGCCCTTCAAGGACCAGCCAGTCTTCCTCCGCCGCGGTCAGGCCCGCACGCGCCGCGTCCAGCTCGCGGCTCAGCCGCTGGAAGCCCGCGGGGTCGCGGCCATAGAGACCCGGATCGGTCAGCTTCGCCTCCAGGGCCGCCATCCGGCCGGGGGCCTGGGCGATCAGGGTTTCCAGGTCTTCCAGCCGGCGCTGGTCCTTGAAACTCAGCTTGGCGGCGCGCGGCGGCGTGGGCCTGGGTGGCGCCGCCGGGGCCGTCTTTGAACTCGACGCGAACGCCGCGATCGGCAGGCGGGTGAAGAATCCCGGATTCTGCGAGATGAAATCCTGCCAGCCGCCCGGCGTCTCGATGGTCCGCCCCGCACCGTCCAGCCCGATGGTCGAGGTCGCCAGCCGGTCGATGAAGTCGCGGTCGTGGCTGACCAGGATCAGCGTCCCCTCATAGTCGGCCAGCAGGTCTTCCAGCAGGTCCAGGGTGTCCATGTCGAGGTCGTTGGTCGGCTCGTCGAGCACCAGCACATTGGCCGGGTTGGCCAGCGCGCGGGCCAGCAGCAGGCGGTTGCGTTCGCCGCCCGACAGGCTGCGCACCGGCTGGCGCAACTGGGCCTCGGAAAACAGGAAGTCCTTGGCGTAGGAGACGATGTGGCGGGTCTCGCCGCGCACCAGGATCTGGTCGCCGCCCTTGGGCAGCAGCACCTCGCGAAGCGTCATCTCCGGCGACAGCGCGGCGCGCGCCTGGTCAATATAGCTGATCTCCAGGTTGGTCCCCAGCTTCACCTCGCCCGAGTCCGCCGGGATCTGGCCCAGCAGCAGCTTCACCAGCGTGGTCTTGCCGGCCCCGTTCGGCCCGACCACCGCCACCCGGTCGCCGCGCAGGATGCGGGTCGAGAAGTCCTTCAGCAGCACCCGGTCGCCGTACGCCTTGCTGACCCCTTTGGCCTCGACCACCCGCTTGCCGGAGACCCCGGAGCTGGCCAGCCCCATGTTCAGTTCCTTGCGTGTATCCTTCAGCCGGTCGGCCTTGTCCTGGCGCAGGCTTTCCAGGCGGCGCTTGCGGCCCTCATTGCGGGCCCTGCGCGCGGTGACGCCACGGGCCATCCAGTGGGCCTCGCGTTGGATGTAGCGGTCGAGCCGCCGGGCCTCCTCGGCCTCCTGCGCGGCGATCTTCTCGGCCCAGCCCTCGAAACCGGCGAACCCCTCGTCCAGCCGCTTGACCAGCCGGTATTCCAGCCAGAAGCAGCGCTTCGTCACCCGCTCCAGAAACGCCCGGTCGTGGCTGACGATCAGCGCGGCGGCCTTCGACGCGGCCAGTTCTTCCTCCAGCGTCTCGATCGCCAGGATGTCGAGGTGATTGGTCGGCTCGTCCAGCAGGATCACGTCGGCGTCCTCGGCGAACGCCCGCGCCAGCGCCGCGCGGCGGATCTCCCCGCCGGAGAGCCCTTGCGTCGTCTTGGCCGGATCGAGCCCGAAGTCGCTCAGCCGGGCCTGGGCGCGATAGTCCTCCGCGCCGCCGGCGGTGGCGTAGGCGAGCAGGGTTTCGCCCGTGATCTCCGGCTCCTGCGGCACGAAGGCGATCCGCGCGCCCGGCGTGATCGCCCGGTCGCCGCCGTCCGGCTCGATCTGCCCGGCCAGGATGCGCAGCAGCGTCGACTTTCCCGCCCCGTTGCGCCCCACCAGACAGGCGCGCACGCGGGCGTCCAGGGCCAGATCGACCCCGTCGAACAGCATCAGCGGACCGTCCGCCAGGCGAACGTCCTTCAGGGCGAGGATAGGGGCGCGCATGTGGGGGCGGACAGATACAGCGCGGGGGGCGGAGCGCAAGGGCGGGCGATACCGCCTCAGATATCGACAGGATCGGGGGCGGGGTCGTCGATCTCGGGAAAAGCCTCGTCGCGCGGCGCCAACCCAGCCAGCGCCGTGAGCAACGATCTGCGCCTCGTCGCCGGCTCGCCGACGTCCTCGGGCGGCGCATCGCCAAGGTGTTCAGCCATCTACCAAAGGTATCAGGAGCCGCCACGCCAGCCAATGCGCCTGAATCACCGTCGGTGAGCCCGCCGACAGGCCCGCGCTTGCCCGGCGAGACTTTGCGCGCGGACCGCCTTACGGATGATCCCGATCCTTGAGGGAAAGGGAGACCCCGTTTGCGCGACGTCGGATCGCCTGCTGACACCCCAGGTCCGGCCCCGAGTCTGGCCGCGGGTCAGGCCGAGGTCGTGCTGCCGTGCGCGCAGCTTGCGCCGATGCTCGACTTCTTCGTGGCAACCCTCGGGTTCCGGATCGAGACCATCTTCCCGGCTGACGAGCCCCGCGTCGCCAGCCTCTCCGGCCACGGCCTGCGCCTGCGGCTCGAGCCCGGGGATGGACCCGCGCCGACCCTTCGCCTTCCCGGCGCCGGCGCCCCGCTGATCGCGCCCAACGGGGCCCGCATCCTATTCATCGATCCCGATCCGCCCCTCGACATCCCGCCGCTGAAGCCCGAGTTCGTGCTCACCCGCGCCGCCGACAGCCCCGGCCCCGGCGAGGGCCGCGCCGGCCTGCTCTATCGCGACCTGATCCCCGGCCGCCTCGGCGGACGCTTCATCGCCTCGCACATCACCATCCCTGGGGGCGGGCCGGTCGCCGACTGGGTGCACTTCCACAAGGTCCGCTTCCAGATGATCTTCTGCTGCACCGGCTGGGTGCGGGTGGTCTACGAGGACCAAGGCGACCCCTTCATCCTGCAGGCGGGCGACTGCGTCCTGCAACCGCCGCGCATCCGCCATCGGGTGCTGGAAAGCTCGCCGGGGCTGGAGGTTGTGGAGATCGGCTGCCCCGCTCTGCACGAAACCCTGGCCGACCCCGACCTGACCTTGCCCACCGCGCGGCTGGATCCGCGGCGCGATTTCGCCGGCCAGCGCTTCCTGCGCCACGTCGCCGCTCAGACGCCCTGGATCGCCCACGCCGCCACCGGATTCGAACGCCGCGACACCGGCATGGCGGCCGCGACGCAGGGCCTGGCCGAGGTCCGCGTGATCCGTTCCGCTGGGGCCCGGTCCCTCGCCGCCGACGGCTACGAGGGCGAGCTGCTGTTCGGCTTCGTCCTGCACGGCGCCGCCGTGCTCGACCACGATGGCGCCCACCCGATCACCACGGGCGACGCCTTCGTCATTCCGCCCCGCCGGTCATGGGGCCTGGCCGACGCCTCGCCCGACTTCCAGCTGCTTGAGGTCATCCTGCCCGCCGGCGCCTCGGACGCCTGATGGAAGACGAAGACGCCATCGTCGCGCGCGAGGCGGGCCTGCACCCGGCCCTGACGCGCGGCCAGATCATCATGATCGGCCTGGGCGGCGCCATCGGCACCGGCCTGTTCATGGGCAGCGGCATCGCCATCGGCTACGCCGGGCCAGGGGTGCTGCTCAGCTATCTGATCGCCGCGTTCGCCGCGATCGTGGTGGTCTGCAGCCTGTCGGAAATGGTCGCTCTGCACCCGGCCGCCGGGTCCTTCGGGGTCTATGCCGAGACTTATCTGAGCCGCTGGGCGGGCTTCGTGGTCCGCTATACCTACTGGGCCGCCCAGGTGATCGCCGTCGGCGGCGAGGCGGTGGCCGCCGGAACCTACATGACCTGGTGGTTCCCCGGCGTTCCGGTGTGGGCCTGGTCGCTGGGGTTCGCGGTCATCCTGCTCTTCGTCAACGCCCGCTCAGTGGCGAAATTCGGGACCATCGAATACCTCTTCTCGATCATCAAGGTCACCGCCATCGTCGGCTTCATCCTCCTGGGCGGCGCGGCGATCCTGGGGGTCGGCCAACCCGCGGTGGGCGTCCACAACCTCTACGCCCTGCCGGGCGGCTTCCTGCCCCACGGGCTCAGCGGCGTCTGGATGGGGACCATCATGGCGATCTTCTCCTTCGTCGGGATCGAGATGGTCGCGGTCGCCTCCGCCGAGACGCCCGATCCGAAGACGACCATCCCCGCCGCGCTGCGCGCCATGGCCGTGCGGCTCGCGCTATTCTACCTGCTGGCCCTGACCGTCCTGATGAGCGTCGTCCCCTGGACCGAGACGGGCGCCAAGGTGGTTTCCGAAAGTCCCTTCGTTCGCGTCTTCGCCCACACCGGTCTGCCGGCGGCGGCCGGGATCATGAATTTCGTGGTGCTGAGCGCGGCGCTCTCCAGCATGAACGCCAACATCTACCTCAGCGCCCGGATGCTGTTCTCGCTCTCGCGCGGCGGCTATGCGCCCAGGCGCCTGGGCCACCTCAGTCCCGCCGGCGCGCCGACCGCCGCCATCGCAACCTCCGGGGTCTGCGTCGCCGCGGCCGCCGCGGTCTCGTTCTTCACCCCGCTGGCCTACAACTACCTGTTCGGTGTCGCCCTGTTCGGGGCGATCTTCGTCTGGATCATCATCCTGCTCAGCCACCTGAGCTTCCGCCGCCGGCATCGGGCCCGCGACCTGCCGGTGCGGATGCCGTTCTTCCCCGGACTGCAGATCGCGGGTCTGATCCTGCTCAGCGCGCTGCTGGTGACCATGGGGCTCGACACCGGGTTCTGGAACATTTCGTGGATCGTCGGCGTCCCGTGGCTGGGTCTGCTGACGGCGGCCTATGTCGTTCAGCGGCGCGGCGTCCGATCTGCTACATGAGCCGGATGCCCCGCGAACCCTTCTGGCGCCGCAAGACGCTTGGCCAAATGACCGTGCCGGAATGGGAAAGCCTGTGCGACGGCTGCGGCCTGTGCTGCCTGGTGCGCTTCGAGGAGGAGGACACCGGCGACGTCATCCCCACGCGCGTCCACTGCCAGCTGTTTGACGCCCAGGCCTGCGTCTGCACCGACTACGCCAACCGCCATGCCACCGTGCCCGACTGCGTCAAGCTGACGCCCGGCAATATCGAACAGCTGGCCTGGATGCCGCTGTCCTGCGCCTACCGCCGCCTGCACGAGGGCCGCGACCTGGCCGACTGGCATCCGCTGATCTCCGGCGACCCGGAAAGCGTGCATCGCGCCGGCGTCTCGGTGCGTGGCCAGACGATCAGCGAGAGTGTCCTGAACGAGGCCGAGGACGCCCTCGACTTCGCCGCCCCCGACCTGATGGCCGAGCGGGGGCGGCGTTAGGCTTCAAGGGTGTATGTGATATTTCTGCAACATCGGGTCTTGCGCGCGGCGACGAACCGACCAATCTAGATCGCGACTCTCCAGCCTCCCAATCTTCGAAGGACTGAACCGACTTGGCGAGCGATCCTTATCAGGAGCTTGGCGTTGCCCGGACCGCCACGGCGGCGGAGATCCGCAAGGCGTTCCACAAGCTCGCCAAGGCCCACCATCCCGACACCAACCCCAACAACAAGGTGGCCGAGGAGCGCTTCAAGCGGGTCAGCGCGGCCTTCGATATCCTCGGCGACGTCCCCAAGCGCAAGAAGTTCGACGCCGGCGAGATCGACGCCGACGGGCGTGAGACCGCGCGCGGCTTCGGCGGCGGCGGGGGTCCGTGGGGTGCGCCTCCGGGCGGCGGCGGCGGCTTTGGCGGCGGCCGTGGCGAAAGCTTCGAGGGCGTCGATCTGGGCGACATCCTGGGCGAGATGTTCGGTGGGGGACGGGGAAGCCGGGGCGGCGCGCAGCGCGGCGGCTTCGGCGGCGCCTCGCAGCGCGGCGGCGACGTGCGCGCCCGGCTGGAGGTCGATCTGGTGGACGCCATCCTGGGCGGCAAGCGCCGGATCGCCTTTTCCGACGGGCGCACCATCGATGTGAGCATCCCCAAGGGCGCCCAGGAGGGTCAGACCCTGCGCCTCAAGGGCCAGGGTTCACCCGGCCGCGCCGGCCCCGGCGACGCGCTTATCGAACTGACCATCGGGGCCCATCCGATCTTCCGCCGCGAGGGCGAGGTGCTGGTGATGGACGTGCCGGTGACCGTCTACGACGCGGTGCTGGGCGGCAAGGCCCAGGCGCCGACCCCGGACGGGCCGGTGACCCTGACCATCCCCAAGGGCGCCAACACCGGTGCGCGTCTGCGGCTGAAGGGGCGGGGGCTGGCCGATGCGCAAGGCCGCCGCGGCGACCTCTTCGCCCGCCTGGTGGTCGCCCTGCCGGACCGGCCGGACGCGGAGCTCGAAGCCCTGGCCGAGACCTGGAAGCGCGAACGGCCCTATGCGCCGAAGCGCAAGCCCTGACCGGTGCGCGTGACAGCCGCCGCGCGGCGTCCCATAACTGCACCGTTCAGGCCCGGTTCAGTCCACGACCGGTAGGCGGAGATCCATGAAACGCCAGATCCTCATTGCCGCTCTGCTGCTGGGCGCGATTGCGCCGGCGGCGAACCTGGCCATGGCTCAGGAAACCGCCCAGGCCGGACGCCAGGCGCCCCAGGTGTCGCTGTCGCGCGTGCTGGCCATGCTGGCGCAGCGCCACCCCGGCAAGCAGCTGAACACCACCGTGGGTCAATCGGGCGGCCGGGCGACCTATGTGGTCCAGTGGCAACTCGCCGACGGCCGGATCGTGGTGTTCGTGGTGGACGCCGAGACCGGCCAGGTCATCGGTTAGGACCCAGGTTGTTGGCTGAAAAAAGGAGGCTGCCGTGCGCATCCTGCTCGTAGAGGACGATCCCGACCTGTCACGCCAATTGAAGCTGGCGCTCGCCGACGCCGGCTATGCCGTCGATCACGCCCCGGACGGCGAGGAAGCCCAGTTCCTCGGCGAGACCGAACCCTACGACGCGGTCATCCTCGACCTCGGCCTGCCCAAGGTGGACGGGGTGTCGGTGCTGGAGCGGTGGCGGCGCGAGAACATGGCCAGTCCCGTGCTGATCCTCACCGCGCGCGGCGCCTGGAGCGAGAAGGTCGCGGGCTTCGACGCCGGCGCCGACGATTATCTGACCAAGCCGTTCCACACCGAGGAACTGCTGGCGCGCCTGCGGGCGCTGTTGCGGCGCACCGCCGGCCACGCCAGCCCCAATCTGGAATGCGGGGGCCTGCGACTTGACCCCCGCGCCGCCCGCGCCAGCGTCAACGGCGAGCCCCTGCGGCTGACGTCGCTGGAGTACCGCCTCCTCCACTATCTGATGATGCACCAGGGCCGCGTGATCAGCCGAACGGAACTGGTCGAGCACCTCTACGATCAGGATTTCGACCGGGATTCCAACACCATCGAGGTGTTCATCGGTCGGGTGCGCAAGAAGATGGGCGCCGAACGCATCGAGACCGTCCGCGGGCTCGGCTATCGCCTGACGGCGCCCGCTGCGGAACTGGACGGCGCGGCGGGCGCCACGTGATGGGCCTCGTGCCGGGCCTCGTGTCTGGGTGACGATCCTCCCGGCGGGGCTGCGCCGTCCCTCGCTGGCGCGCCGGCTGGTGCTGCTGGCGCTGGGCTGGAGTCTGGCGGCCCTGATCATCTCGGCCGCGGTCCTGGCGCTCCTGTTCCAGCAGGCCGCGATCCGCCGCGTCGATCAGACGCTCAGCGACCTGACCGTCAACCTGGTCACCTACTCGACGGTCGAGGACGGACAGGTGTTCGCCCCGCCGTTCACCGACGAGCGCGCGCTGCGGGTGTTTTCCGGGCGCTATTGGGAAATCGCCGAGCCCACGGCGGACGGTCGGCTTCGGCCCTTGGCGCGGTCCCACTCCCTGTTCGATGCGGTGCTTGCCGCGCCCGCGGATCTGGCGGCGCGGTTCAAGGCCCGGCCAGGCCGCCCCGTCGCCTACGAGGCGCGCGGCCCGCTTGGCGAGCCGTTGCGGGTTCGCGCGCAGCAGAACTGGCTGCCCGGCCGCAAGGCGCCGGTGATCTTCCTGGCGGCCGAGGACCGCAGCTCGATCGACCGCGACGTCCAAGGGTTCGTCGCCGCCACCGCCGCGGCGTTCGTCCTGCTGGGCGCGGGCCTGATCGTGGCCATCGTCATCCAGGTTCGGGTCGGCCTGCGACCGCTGTTCGATCTCAGCCGCGAGGTCGCCGACGTGCGACGCGGCAAGTCCGAGCGGCTGGCCGAGACCTATCCCAGCGAACTGAAGCCGCTGGCCCAGGAGCTGAACGCCCTGGTGGCGCACAACCAGGACGTGGTCGAGCGCCAGCGCACTCACGTGGGCAACCTGGCGCATGCGCTGAAGACTCCCATCTCGGTGATGATCGCCGAGGCCGACCAGCGACCCGGCCCGCTGGCGGATGTGGTGACCCGTCAGGCCGACGCCATGCGCCAGCAGGTCGACCACCATCTGCGGCGCGCCCGGGCGGCGGCG
>JANXXA010000295.1 GCA_025350885.1 Phenylobacterium sp. | reverse complement strand
CATCACACCGCTGTCGCCGGCGGAATCCTCATCGGGGCGCTGATCGTCGCGTTCCAGGCCGGGGGCGAGGAGATCTTCTTTCGCGGTTGGATACAGCCGGTGCTCTGCGCGCGGTTTGGCCCCTGGATCGGGCTCGTCGTCACGGCCGCACTGTTCACCGGGCTTCATCTGGTGGTCGGAGCCCGCAACCCCCTTTCCGTGCTCAATCTGATGCTGGGCGGCCTGCTATTTGGCCTGCTGGCGTTGCGGAGCGGAGGTCTCTGGGCGGCGTTCTCAGCCCATTGGGCTTGGAATTGGACCGAGTCCGGCCTGCTGGGCCTGGACCCCAATCCGGGCGTCGCGCCGACAGGCTCACTGGTCGACCTGGACCTTGCGGGTCCGGCGCTTTGGAGTGGCGGCACGGACGGCATGAACGGCAGTCTAGCCGCGACCTTCGTGTTGCTGACCCTGGTCGTCGCCATGATGGCCGCAGCGCCGAAGGGCAGTAACTAGCCGTTCTGGGCCGCCCTCAGGACGTCGATGCGGTCGCGTTCCTTCTGGAAGGCCGCCAACGTCATCCCCTGCAGGCGGCGGCCGCTCTCGGTCTCGTACGCCATCGGGTCGACCTGCGCGCCCCCAACGATCACCTCATAGTGCAGGTGAGGGCCCGATGAGAGACCGGTGTTACCAGATAGGGCGATCTCCTGACCCTGGCGGACCGGAGCACCCACCGCGATACCTGGCCCATAGGCGGAGAGGTGCGCATAGGCCGTCTGCAGCGTCTTGGTATGAGTGATGCTGATGTAGTTGCCGTGCCCGCCGTGCACACCCACGAAGTCGATCACGCCGTCTCCGGAGGCATAGACTTTGGCGCCGACCGGCGTTGCAAAATCTGTCCCTTTGTGGACGCGGGTGTAGCCAAGAACGGGGTGCATTCGAGGGCCGAAGCTGGAGCTGATCCTCGCGCCCTCAACAGGCGTGCGCATCAGCGACCGGACGATGCTCGATCCGTTTCCGTCGAACCAGGTCGCGACCTTCTCACCTGTCGGCAGGAAGCGATAGAGCGCCTTGGATTTCGCCTGAGTCTGCAGAGAGGCGTAGACGAGTCGTTCAGCCCCCACAGCCTCGCCGGCTCCGTTCACGTGGCGCTCGAACGCGGCCTCGAAAATGTCGCCAGGCCTGATCTCGCGCTGGAAATCAAAGTCAAAGGTGAAAGCGTTCGCAAAATCCGAGATCAGTGAGTCCGTCACGCCAGCGGCCACCGCGGACGAATAGAAGCTGTTGGCGTCCATCTCGCCCCGAACCACTTTGATCTGGGTGTTGAGGTCGGTCGCAAGCGCGCTCGCCGTGACCCGGTCGCCAGCCCCCACGGCCAGTAGCACCCCCGACCCATCGACCCGCCGTAGTTCCGCCTGCAACAGACGCGGCGGCGGCCCACGGGCTAAGCTGAGCGTGATCCGCAGGTCGCCGGCGCCTTCGGCAAGCGCCAATTCGGCCGCTCTGGCCGCCTGGGCCGCAACCCCAGGAGCAGTTCCCGCTGCAATCAGCGCCTCTGCCAGGTCCCCGGGACGCTTGATGACTAGGCTGCGGGAAAGTGCGCCCGCTGAAACGGCGGGTATTGCTGGAGGGCCAGCCCTCTTGGCAGAGTCCCTGCCCCGACCGCGCAGTCCCTGCCAAACCCCGCCTGCGGCCACGGCGAGGACGAAGGGCGCGGCAATCAGCAGCAGGCCACGGCGACGGACATCCGGCGCTTTGACTGACGGCCCCGGCTGGCCCGTCGACTCCGCCGACGGCCTCACCCAGCTTCGCGGATTGAAAGATGGTTCTTCGTCTCCGCTCATAGCTGACTCACCCTCGCACCCGCAGCGGGAGAATAGCGCCGCAGGGCGTTGACACCAGAGAGTCGGCGCCAGAATTGCGTCTTTCGTCCTTCGCCCGGCTTGTGTTTAAGTGCGCGGTCCAAGGGCCGGGGAGACATAATGAAAGGCGACAGTCGCGTCGCATGGCGAGAGGGTCTTTTCCTTCGTCAGCAACACTTCCAGCAGCAGGACCGCTACGTTGACGCCCTTGTCGCGGCCCGCACCGATGCTTTGCGTCCCTACCCCTGGGGAGTCTCCGAACTGGTGGTCAACCAGGATCTGGCGGCTCTGGGAAAATTCGCTGTCGAACGCATGGTGGGCGTCCTCCCGGATGGGCTGCCCTTCTCCATTCCCGGTGACTTGCCGCCGCCGCCGCCGCTTGACGTGCCAGCCGAGGCGCGGGACGCGGTGATCTACCTGACCCTGCCGGCCCGCCAGGCCAGTGCAATGGAGTTCAAGGCGCGCGACGAGCGCGGCGCGGCCGCGGTTCGTTACCTCGTCGATGAGGAGGAGGTCGCCGACGCCTTCTCCGACGAGCGCACGCGCGAGCCGATCGAAGTGGCGCGGCCCAACCTGACTTTCGGAGTCACCCAGGACCAGACCTACGGTCGCGTGGTGCTTGGGCTGGCCAGCGTCCGGGAGGTTCAGAACGGCGGCCTGGTCCTGGACGAGCGCTTCATTCCCCCGGCACTGGACATCCGCGCCAGCCCACGCCTTTCGGGTTTCCTGTCCGACATTATCGGCCGCGCCGCTCAGCGGGTTGACGAACTTGCTGTGCGCGCAGCGGAGGCTACTGATGGCGGCGCCGAGACCTTCGCGAGCTTTCTTCTCCTGCAATCGCTGAACCGCTGGAACGGCCAGCTGGGGCACTTGGCCTCCCTACCCGGAGTGCATCCGGAGCGCCTGTACGAGGTGTTCCTGGGAATGGCCGGTGAACTCGCCACCTTGACGCGTGCTGACCGGCGCCCGCCACCCTTCCCGGCCTATGACCACGCCCGGCTGCAACTGACGTTCGAGCCGGTCTTCGATATGTTGCAGACGGCGCTGTCGGCCGTATTCGATCGCTCAGCGATCCAGCTGGAGTTGCTGGTCGCAGCGCCGGGAGCCTACACATCGACCATCACCGACCATAACCTCTACAAGACGGGCTACTTCTACCTGGCTGTGAACGCACGGGCTTCCCTGGATGATATCCGCACGCGTTTCCCGGCCGTGGCCAAGGTGGGCGCTGTGCAGAAGATGCGCCAGATCGTCGATTCCGCGTTGCCGGGCGTGCCCCTGCGGCACACGCCCACGCCTCCGCCACAGCTGCGGGTAATCCCGGGTTACGTCTATTTCGAGCTGGATCGCTCGGCGCCCGACTGGCGGGACTTCGCTAGCTCGGCGGCCCTTGGTCTGCACGTGGCCGGCGACTGGCCCGACCTGAAACTCGAACTGTGGTGCGTCAAGAGGGCGGGTCGGTGAGCGACAGCGGCGATGACCACCGGGCGAACAAGACAGTCTTCCGGCCTTCGCCGCTGCAGGGGCTAAGGGGCGCGGCCGAGCCGCTGTCGCCCGCTGATACAGCATTCCCGGGTCGCGCTCCGGCCAGCCAGCTGACTTCGCCGTCCGCAGCCGCGCCGCCTACCCGCTTCGCTGCTGACGACGATATTCCACAACCGCCGGCTGCCGCCCGCGGACGCAATCCGATGACGTTCGCCGCAGCTCCGGTACTGGCGCTGATCGCCGGCGTCCGCTCGGGGCGCGTGCAGATATCAATGCCGGACCTGCACCAGAAGGCGTCGTCAGCCCTGGCTGAATTCGATCAGGTTCTGGGGTCGGCGGGCTATGACGCCGAGGTACGTCAGCGCGCCCGTTACGCGGTCGCCGCCACCATCGACGACATCGCCCAGAACCTGCCTGGCCAAGCCGCCGATGGAGCGGAATGGGCCCGCCGAAGTCTGGTAGTCCAGGCTTTCAACGAAAATATCGGCGGGGACCGCTTTTGGCGGCTGCTAGAGGAGATGCTGGCTCAGCCGGCCCAGTACGCCGATCTGATTGAGCTCTATCACGCCTGTCTGGCTGTCGGCTTCGAGGGTCGTTACCGCGTGACCCCCGATGGCAAGAGCCGGCTGCACGACATCATGACCAGTGCTTACGCGGCCCTGCAGCACAGCCGCTTGGTCTCTCAGACGGAGCTCTCGCCGCAATGGCGGGGTGCGCCGACGTCGG
>JANXXA010000235.1 GCA_025350885.1 Phenylobacterium sp. | reverse complement strand
CAGCGTCGCCGCCGCCACGATGGCGCTGTCGGAGATGCGCACCCCGTGGTGCAGTTCGTACTTCTCCTTCAGCCCGCGCAGGATGGAGATCGTGTCCTCGACCGTTGGCTCGCTGACAAACACCGGCTGGAACCGGCGGGCGAGCGCGGCGTCCTTTTCCACGTTCTTGCGGTACTCATCGAGCGTGGTGGCGCCCACACAGTGCAGTTCGCCCCGGGCCAGGGCGGGCTTCAGGAGGTTGGAGGCGTCCATCGCCCCTTCCGACTTGCCGGCCCCCACCAGGGTGTGCATCTCGTCGATGAACAGGATGATCGAGCCCTCGGCGGCGGTCACCTCGTTCAGCACCGCCTTCAGCCGCTCCTCGAACTCGCCGCGGTATTTCGCCCCGGCGATCAGCGAGCCCATGTCGAGCGAGAGCAGTTTCTTGTCCTTCAGCCCCTCGGGGACGTCGCCGTTGACGATGCGCAGCGCCAGACCCTCGACAATGGCGGTCTTGCCGACGCCGGGCTCGCCGATCAGCACCGGGTTGTTCTTGGTGCGGCGCGACAGCACCTGGATGGTCCGGCGGATCTCCTCGTCGCGGCCGATCACCGGGTCCAGCTTGCCGTCGCGCGCCTCCTGGGTCAGGTCGCGGGCCTAGCGTTTGAGGGCGTCGTAGCCTTCCTCGGCGGAGGCTGAATCGGCGGTCTTGCCCTTGCGGACGGCGACGGCGGCGGCCTCGAGCCCCTTCTCGGTCGCCCCGGCGCGCTTGAGGATACCGGCCGCGTCGCCGCCATCCTTGGCCAGCGCGATCAGCAGGCGCTCGGTGGTGACGAAGGCGTCGCCCGCGCCCTTGGCGCCGAGTTCCGCGCCGGCGAACACCCGCGCGGTCTCCGGCTTCATATAGAGCTGGCCGGAGCCGCCCTCGACCTTGGGCAGCTTGCCCAGGGCGGCGTCCAGCGCCGTGTCGGCCTCGTCGGGCCGCCCGCCGGCGCTCTCGATCAGCGCGCGGGACAGCCCGTCCTTTTCCTCGAGCAGCACCTTCAACAGGTGTTCGGGCGCGAGTTGCTGGTGGCTTTTGGCCAGCGCCAGACTCTGCGCCGACTGGATCGCCTGCTTGGCACGGTCAGAATAGACGTCGATGTTCATCAGGTCCCCTCGGATCGGCGGAGCAGCCGGCGTCGCCTCGATCAAGCACAACCCCGGCGCACCCGATGTAGTGTGGCAGATGCGCCACACAAGGCCGCGCGAGCGATTGTAGCGCGCGCAAGCGCACCCGCATGAGCGGTGGGTCGGGGGGAGAGAACCGCCAAGCACGCCAAGAAATACCCAAGATCGCCAAGGGTGATCGCGCCTGTGACGCACAGCCTGGCGGCCACCGCGGATCCCTTGGCGTTCTTGGCGTCTTGGCGGTTCACTCCTCTCTGGAGAGCCACCGCGTCGGAATCAGTTCAGCTCGGATTTCTTCGGCGGCTCCGGCGGCAGGGGGGCGATCGGGACCCCGTCCTCGACCAGATCGCGGACCTCGGCGGACGTAGCCTGGCCATAGATGCCGCGCTCTTCGGAACGGCCCTCGTGGATGGCGCGCGCCTCGGTGGCGAACCCGTCGCCGACATCGTCGAAGTTGGCTTCAACGTGGCGGCGGATGCGGCCCATGGCCTCCATCATGACGGCGTGATTTCGCGCCGGCTCCGCATCGGCACCGCGCGACTTCGCGCCGCTGACGGCGGGCGACATGATCGCCTTGCGCACGGCCTTCGACGCGCAGACCGGACATTCGATCAGGCCGCGCGCCTGCTGATCGTCGAAATCTGCCGAAGCGGCGAACCATCCCTCGAACGCGTGTTCGTGGTCGCACAGGAGGGCGTAGCGGATCATCCGAGGCGTTCCGGATCGGCAAAGGCGCGCGCGTTGGCCAGCGCCGGGATCGCCGCGCGGGCCTTGGCGGCGGCGGCCAAGTCCAGGTCGGCGAGCAGCACGCCGGGCTCGTCGTGATCCAGGTGAGCCAGCACCTCGCCCCAGGGCGCGACAACGATCGAGTGGCCATGGGTGCCGCGACCGTCCTCGTGGCGCCCGCCCTGCGCCGGGGCCAGCACGAACGACCCGGTCTCGATGGCGCGAGCCCGCATCAGCACCTCCCAGTGCGCTTGGCCGGTGGGCCGGGTGAAGGCCGCGGGGATGGTCATCACCTCCGCGCCGGCCAGCGCCAGGGCGCGATAGAGGGCCGGGAAGCGCAGGTCGTAGCAGACGGTCATACCGAGCTTCAGGTCGCCGGCCCGCGCCGTGACCGCCCGGTCGCCGGGCTCATAGGTCGCCGATTCCCGCGCGCTTTCGCCGGTGGGCAGATCGACATCGAACATGTGCAGCTTGTCGTAGGTGGCGGTGACGGCGCCGGAGGGCGAGATCAGCACCGAGCGGTTGGCTGCCTTGCCATCCTCTCGCTCCACCAGGGCCGAGCCGATCAGGATCCAGACGCGCAGATCCTGCGCCGCCTGGCGCAGGCCGGCGACCACGAGGTCCTGATCCAGCCGCCTGAGCCTCGGCAGCAGGATCGCGCGGTCCTTCTGCAGGATATTGGTCCCCTCCGGCGTGGCGATGAACGCGGCCCCCGCCGCCGCCGCCTCGCGCACCAGCGGCAGCACGTGGGCCAGCGCGGCCTCATGCGTGGCCGGCGTGCGGGTCTGGATCAGGGCGATCTTCAACGTCATCCCTCCTCTTTAGGGGAGGGCGGCGAGCGAAGCGAGACGGGTGGGGATGTATGGGTCGGAGTTCTGAACCTGAGAGCCGGCTCCTGACTGCCCCACCCTGGCCGCCTACGCGGCCTGTCCCTCCCTTGAAGAGGAGGGATGGCGCTACGCCGCGTCCCGCAGGAGGGGATCGAGCTGACCTGAGCGTTCCAGGGCCATCATCTCGTCGCAGCCGCCGATGTGGCGTTCGCCGATGAAGATCTGCGGGAAGGTCGCCTGGCCGCCCGACCGCTGGATCATCTCGCGGCGCAGGTCCGGATCGAAGCCGGCCTCGATCTCTGTGAAGTCGACGCCCTTGTCCTCCAGCAGGCCCAGCGCCCGCACGCAATAGGGGCAATAGGGGGTGGTGTAGATGGTGACCTGGGACATGGACCTTCAAGCGCGATGCGACAGTGGACGGTTCATATGGTGAGTCCCGCCATGTCTTGAACCCTGGCGATCACCGCAACCGTCACCCGCGCCGCGCCGGCGGCCTTCAGCGCCCGCGCGCAGCCCTCGGCCGTGGCGCCGGTGGTCATCACGTCGTCGATCAGCAGGATCTGCTTGCCGGCCACCTGGGCGCGGCGGCTGGCCGGG
>JANXXA010000204.1 GCA_025350885.1 Phenylobacterium sp. | reverse complement strand
GCGACGTGCACGACATCTGGCACATCCTCTCCGGCTATCACCGCGACGCGCTGGGCGAGGCGTGCCTGGTGGGTTTCTCCTACGCCCAGACCGGCGGCCTCGGCTGGGCGCTGATCGCCCTGGGCGCGGCCTTCCGCACCGGCGCCTCGGCCTATCCGGTCCGCCGGGCCATCTGGCAGGGCTATCGGCGCGGCCGGGCGGCCCGCTGGCTGCTCGCGGAGGACTATGAGCGGCTGATGGCCGAGCCGCTGGAGGGCGCGCGGCGCCGGCTGAACCTGACACCGCCGACGATCTACGACGCCATCCCGGCCGGCGTCCGCGACGGGCCGCATCCCGCCGCCGCCTGACACGGGCCGCAGGCAGCGGAAACCGTGACCCGTCCACCGATCGCCGATTGAGCCGCACCGGCGGGCCTTCTACGGTCCGGCCGCGGAAACCTGGAGCGCGACATGGCGGGACGTCTGGACGGCAAGGTGGCGGTGATCACCGGCGGCGTTTCGGGAATTGGCCTGGCGACCGTCGAGCTGTTCGTCGCCGAGGGCGCGCACGTCGTCGCCGCCGACATCCAGGACGAGAAGGGCCGCATGCTGGAGCAGCGCTTCCAGGACCGGCTGCGCTATGTGCGCTGCGACGTCACCGTCGAGGGCGACATCGCCAGCGCCCTGGGCCTGGCCGCCAGCGCGTTCGGCGGGCTGGATATCCTGTTCAACAACGCCGGGATTTCCGACGGCATGCGCGCGATCCCCGACCTCGACGCCGACACCTGGAGCTGGATCTTCGACGTGCTGGTGCGCGGCCCGGCGCTGGGCATGAAGCACGCCATGCCGCTGATGCTGGAACGGGGCGGCGGTTCGATCATCAACACCGCCTCGATCGCCGGGATGCAGGCCGGCTGGGGTCCGATCGCCTATTCTTCGGCCAAGGCCGCGGTGATCCACATGAGCCGGTGCGCGGCGGCGCAGCTGTCGCCCCAAAGGATCCGGGTCAACGCCATCTGCCCCGGCCTGATCGGCACCTCGATATTCGGCGCCTCGGTGGGCCTGCCGCGCGAGGTGGCCGACCAGATGGCGGCGCGGTTCGTGGAGAACGCCGCCAAGGTCCAGCCGGTGCCAAAGCCCGGCGCGCCGGAGGATATCGCCCGCGCCGCGCTCTACCTGGCCTGCGACGATGCGGCCTTCGTCACCGGGACCCACATCGTGGTCGATGGCGGCATCACGGTCGGCGCCCGCCACAGCTGGGACCCCACGGCGGGATCGCCCTTCGCCACCCTGTTCTCGGAGTTCGCGCCCGAGGGTGGGTCCGAGCCTGGGCCCGGACCTGGGCCGGAATGACCGACGAGCCGATCGACGCCATCGACATCGCCGAGCGCCACCCGGGCCTGGCGCCCAACGTGCGCGGCGCCTTGTGGATGCTGGCGTCGGCGCTGGCCTTCAGCGTGATGACCACGCTGGTGAAATACCTGGGGAACGACTACCCGGCCGCCCTGCAGACCTTCTACCGCCAGGCGGCCGGGTTCGTGATCCTGCTGCCGATCATCCTGATCCGCGGGCGCGCGGTCTACGCCACCACCCGGCCGTGGATCCTGTTCTTCCGCTCCAGCGCCGGGACCATCGGCCTGATCCTGTCGTTCTACGCCTTCCAGAAGATGCCGCTGGCCGACGCCAACGCGCTGTCGTTCACCCGCACGCTCTGGCTGGTGCCGCTGGCGGCGTTCGTGGTGCGCGAGAAGATCGGCCCGTTGCGCATCGCCGCGGCCCTGGTGGGGTTCGCCGGCGTGCTGTTGATGGTCCGCCCCGGGTCCAGCGGCGGCTTTCCCATCGGCCTGCCGGCGCTGGCCATGCTGACCTCGTCCTTCCTGTTCGCGCTCACCGTCACCGGCATGAAGGTGATGACCCGCGACCATTCGCCGACCGTGCTGCTGGTCTGGGCCGCGACGCTGGGCCTGATCTTCGCGATTCCCGGCGCCGCCCTGACCTGGCGCTGGCCGCATCCCGCCGACTTCGGCCTCTTGTGCCTGATGGGCGCGCTGGGGACCGCCACCCAGGCCTGCTATATCAAGGGCATGCAGATCGGCGACGCCGCGGCCATGGCGCCCATTGACTATGTCCGGCTGGTGTTCACCGCCGCCGCCGGCTTCCTGCTGTTCCACGAGGTTCCGGGGCCCTGGACCCTGGCCGGGGCGGGGGTCGTGGTGGTCTCGACCCTGTTCATCACCTGGCGTGAAATGCAGCTGGCGCGCCGGGCGCGGCGCTGAGTCCGGGCTCAGTCGTCTGGGCTCAGTCGTCCGGACTCAGTCGCCCGGACTCAGTCGGCGGTGCGCAGGCGCTCGATCTCGGCGCGGGCCGCCTGGCGGTGGCGGGGCTTGAGGTGGCGGCCGACCAGCGCCAGCATGGCCATGAACACCGCCGCGTCGTCGGTGTAGCCGACACCGGCCAGGAAATCGGGCACGGCGTCGAGCGGCGAGACGAAATAGGCCAGGGCGGCGAACATCATCCCCTTGGCCGCCACCGGCGTCGCCTCGTCGCGGGCGCAGAACCAGACAGCCAGCGCGTCAGCGGCGAAGGGCACGTGGGCGGCGACGCGGCGGACCTTCGGCCACAGCCCCAGCGTCACCCGCTGTTCGTTCAGCCGCGCCACCGAGGGGACCAGCGCGCGGCCGGGATCGAGCGCGCGATGCGGGTCGAACTCGCCGTTGACGTTGGGTGACGCTTTTTCGCGCGCGCTCATCGGGGTAAAGCCTCGCAGGTACGGCAACAATGATAGCGGGATCGGGAGCCCAGCGTCCATGCAACTGAATTCATCGGTGTCCGCGGTCGTCACCGGCGGCGCCTCGGGTCTCGGCGAGGCCACCGTCCGCGCGCTCGCCGGCCACGGCGTCAAGGTCGCCATCTTCGACATGAACGAGGCCAAGGGCGAGGCCGTGGCCAAGGAGATCGGCGGGGTCTTCTGCAAGGTCAATGTGACGTCCGACGAGGAGGTCGACGCCGCCTTCGCCAAGGCCCGCGCCGCCCATGGCCAGGAGCGCATCCTGGTCAACTGCGCCGGCACCGGCAACGCCGCCAAGACCGCCAGCCGCGACAAGCAGACCGGCGAGACCCGCCACTTCCCGCTGGAAGCCTTCAACCTGATCATCCAGATCAACCTGGTCGGCACCTTCCGCTGCATCGCCAAGTCGGCCAAGGGGATGCTGGACCTGGAGCCGATCGAGGGCGAGCGCGGGGCGATTGTCAACACCGCCTCGGTGGCGGCCGAGGACGGCCAGATGGGCCAGGCGGCCTATTCCGCGTCCAAGGGCGGCGTGGTCGGCATGACGCTGCCCATCGCCCGCGACCTGGCCGGCGACGGCATCCGGGTCAACACCATTCTGCCCGGCATCTTCGAGACCCCGCTGATGAACGGCGCCCCGCCGCAGGTGAAGGACGCGCTGGCCGCCTCCGTACCCTTCCCCAAGCGCCTCGGCCTGCCCCAGGAATACGCCCAGCTGGCGCTCACCATGATCACCAACGGCTATTTCAACGGCGAAGACGTCCGCCTGGACGGCGCC
Organism: Phenylobacterium sp.; assembly: GCA_025350885.1. Classification (GTDB taxonomy): domain Bacteria; phylum Pseudomonadota; class Alphaproteobacteria; order Caulobacterales; family Caulobacteraceae; genus Phenylobacterium. Next base: position 7,095 of record JANXXA010000204.1, on the reverse strand, counting down.
ATCCGCATGGCCCCGCGCTGACGCAGCTGAATCTATAGGGCGTCTAGTGCGCGCCGACCTGTCACTGCCCGCGCCGTCCAATCAGCAGCTCCAGGTCCGCGTTCAGCCGTGTCTGCCAGCCGGTTCCTTGCGACCGGTAGTGCTCCAGCACGCGCGCGGACAGCCGGATCGACACCGGGGTCTTGGTGGGCTGTTTCGCCGGCCCGCGACCGCGCGTGAGCGCTTGATAGAGTTCGGCCGGCAGGACCTCTGAGGCCGGCCGCGCCCTGGCGAAATCCGCCCTGGTCCATTCGGGGTTGTCGTCGATGTCGGGGTGGTCTGGCGTAATCGGCTTAGAGGCCATGGCGCTGCATCTCCTTTTGCCGGTCCCCGGCTCACGCCGCCGCGCTCAGGTCGAAGTCGGCGTGAATACGCGAAGCTCTCCCATCTACCCCGCGCCGTCAGGTGTCCATGGGTCCCGGTCTTCGCGTAACGCGAAACCGGGATGACCCAAGAGGGTGAAGCGCGCGCCCTTTCATCTCGCTCGCCGCCCGATCCCGCGCCACCCTGATTGACCCCGACCGCGACGCCGATGACACTTGCCGAGCCTCAGATCCCTTACCCGTCGGCGTTGACGGAACGTGATCGGGCGCGAAGGGATTTCAACATCAACCGGTGACCCCGCGCCCAGGGTCTAAGCGAAAGTTCGCCATGCCTGCCGCCTCGTCCGCGCCGGAGTCCACCGTCGCCCGCAACGCCCTGGTGATCCTGGCGGTGATCGCCGGGGGTACCACCCTCTACGCCCTGGCCGGCATCCTCACGCCGCTGGCGCTGGCGCTGTTCCTGGCGGTGATGATTGACGGGTTCGCGCGCGTTCTGGCGCGTTGGATGCCGGGGGTCTCGCGCAAGGCGGCCCTGCCGACGGCGGTGGTGCTGTCGATCCTGCTGTTCGGCGGGACGGCGTTCTTTGTCGCCCAGAACGGCGCGGGATTCGCCAGCCAGCTTCTGACCTACGGCCCGAAACTGGACCTGGTGATCGCCCAGGCTTCCGGCCTGGTGGGCATTCGGACGCCGCCCACGGTATCCGGGATCATCCACGGCCTCGACGCCGGCAAGTACCTGGGCCTGGCCGCCCGGTCGTTGCAGGCGTTCGCCTCGACGGCGCTGTTTGTCCTGGTCTATCTGGCCTTCATCATCGCCTCGCGCCGCGGCTGGGAGCGCAAGGCGATCGGCCTGTTTCCGGTGCGCGAGGAGCGCCAGGAGGCGGTCGTCGCCTTCCTGCGGATCCGCGACGGGGTCGAACGCTACCTCTTTGTCCAGACTGTCACCGGCCTGATGGTGGCGGTGCTGTCGTGGATCGCCATGGCCGCGGTCGGCCTCCACGACGCGCTGTTCTGGGCCTTCCTGATCTTCCTGGCGGTCTACATTCCGGTGGCCGGTGGGGTGTTCGCCGGAGTGGCGCCCCCGCTGTTCGCGCTGGTGCAGTTCCCCGGCTACGGCCAGGCGATCATCCTGTTCATCATCCTGCAGCTGATCGGCATGGTCATCGGCAATGTGATCTATCCGCGGATGCAGGGACGGAGTCTTAACCTTGATCCGGTGATGGTGCTGCTGGCGCTGGCGTTCTGGAGCGCCATCTGGGGTGTGACCGGCGCCTTTCTCTCCACGCCGCTGACGGTGATGGCGATGGTGGTTCTGGCGCAGTTCGACGGCAGCCGGTGGATCGCGGTGATCCTGTCGGCCGACGGAGATCCCCAACAGTTGAAGAACAGGATGCCGAACGAGCCGCCCGACGCGACCCACCCGCACCCGACCCCGAACGTGAACATGGGGCGAACTCGCAGTAAGCGGGCCTGACGATCCAGCGCAGGCCCGATCCAGCAAGCGTTTTGACCGAGGGGACTTCAACTTGCGCTCACGCTTCCTATCTATGGTTAGCCCGGCCGCGAAGCGGTCCGGACGTTGCGTTCGCACCCCAAGCCCGCGGACGCGACGAGCACTGAGCGTTCCGCCGCCCCCCCACGGTGGAACCACACGGCGCCGGACACTCTCCTCCGGCGCCGTACTCGTTTCCGGACCCCAAGTCGCCGATGCCCGAGCCGTGGTCGCCCGAGCCGTGGTCGCCCGAGCCGTGGATGCCGGAGTTGGGCGATGAGCCGTATGTCGCCAACCGTGCTCCCGCCCCTGGCCAAGGCCATTGTCGCCACGCTGACCGGGAACCCGGCGCAGGCCGGCGTCCGCGCCTTCGCCAGCCAGGCCGCCGCCGACGCCCAGGCCGACGAGCTCCCGGAACTTTCCAGCGCCGATCTGGCGCAGAACCTGTCCGACTTCTGGAGCCTTGGAGCGCGCCGGCGGGGGCGTGGCCCGACCATCCGCGTCGCCCCGGTGCTTGGCGCGGCGGCGGGCGGTCTCGACCGGCTGGAGATCGTCCAGGACGACGCACCCTTCCTGGTCGATTCGATCATGGGCGAGATCGCCGAGCAGGGCCTGTCGGTCCGTGCTCTGTTCCACCCGATCGTCGAGATCCAGCGAGACCGCACCGGCGAGCGCGGCGCGGCCGGCGTCCTGCGACGCGAATCGATGATCCAGGTGATCCTCGATCCCGTCGGCGCGGACCGCGAGCAGGCCCTGGTGCGGGGCATCACCGCGACCCTGAAGGACGTGCGCGCCGCCGTCGACGACTTCCCCGCGATGCTCGAACTGATGGGCAAGACGGTCGCCGAACTGAAACTCAATGCCGGCCGCGCGACCGCCGAGGAGGTGGCCTTCCTCAGCTGGCTGCAGGCCAATGAGTTCGTGTTCCTCGGCGCCCGGGTCTACGAATATCCGCGACTGAAGAACGGCGACTATGCGGCCGAAGAACCGCTCTATCAGGCCAAGGACGGCCTGGGCGTGCTGCGCGACCCCGAGCGCACCGTTCTGCGCCGCGCCAACGAACCTGCGATCCTGCTGGGCAAGGTCAAGGATCAGTTGCTGAGCGCCCCGGCGCTGACCGTCGCCAAGTCCAACGTCCGTTCCCGGGTGCACCGGCGCGGCTATATGGATTACGTCGGGGTGAAACGCTACGACGCCGCCGGCATGCCCTATGGCGAGGTGCGCTTCGTCGGCCTGTTCACCGCCGAGGCCTATGACCAGCCGGCCAGCGCCGTGCCGCTGATCCGCCAGAAGGTCGCCCACGTCCTGGCCCGCGCCGGCATGCCGGCCGGCAGCCACAACGAAAAGCGCCTGAAGACCCTGGTCGAAAACCACCCGCGCGACGAACTCTTCCAGATGAGCGAGGACGAGCTGCTGGCTCAGGCGCTGGGCATCCTGCACCTCTACGACCGCCCGCGTGTGCGCCTGTTCGAACGCCGCGATCCTTTTGATCGGTTCGCCTCGGTGCTGCTGTTCCTGCCGCGCGACCACTACGATTCCGACCTGGCGACCCGGGCGGGGCAGATCCTGGCGCGCGCTTATCGCGGCCGGGTCTCGGCCTCCTATCCGAGCTTTTCCGACGCCCCGCTGGCGCGGGTGCACTACATCATCGGCTTCACGCGCGGCGAACACGACGAGCCCGACCTGAAGGCGCTCGAAGCCGCGATCACCGACGCTGCGCGCACCTGGGAGGACCGCTTCGACGCCGCCGTGCGCGGGTCGGGCCGGGCGCCGGAGGAGGTCGCAGCGACGCTGGCGCGCTATGGCGAGGCGTTCCCCGCCGGCTATCGCGACCGGTTCGACGCCGACGAGGCGATGGCCGATCTGGCGGTGATCGAGGGGATGGAGCCTGGCCAGACGGTCTGCGTCCGCGCCTATCGCTCGAAGGCCGACAGCGCGCTGCAGTTCCGCTTCAAGCTCTACCGGCCGCAGGCGCCGGCGACGCTCGCCGATGTGCTGCCGATCCTCGACAACATGGGCCTGAAGGCGCTGGCCGAGGCCGGATTCCCGGTCGCCCGCGCCGGCCTGCCGCCGGTCTGGGTCCACGACTTCGAGATCGAGGATCCTCGCGGCGCGAACCTGGTGTTCGCTGAGCTGAAGGGCGCCTTCGAGGACGCCGTGGTCGCCGTCTGGTCCGGACGCACCGAGAACGACGGGTTCAACCGGCTGGTAATGGAGCTTTCGATCCCCTGGCGCGACGCGGCGCTGATCCGCGCGCTGGCCCGCCACCGCCAGCAGTCCGGGCTCGATCCAAGCCAGCGCGTGCAGGAGGAGGCGCTGTCGGCCAACCCCGGCGTGGCGCGGCTGATCCTCGACCTGTTCCGCACCAGGTTCGACACGGCGATCAAGGCTGACCTGCCCGAACGCCGCAAACAGGCCGAGGCGGTGATGGCCAGGATCGTCGAGGCCCTGCAACTCGTGGAAAGCCTGGACGAGGACCGTGTGCTGCGCCGCCTGGCGCTGCTGGTCGGCGCGACCCAGCGGACCAACTTCTACCAGCCCGCCCCGGACGGCGGCCCCAAGCCCTACATCTCGTTCAAGGTGGCGTCCGGCGAACTCGCCGACCTGCCGGCGCCCAAGCCGCACCGCGAGATCTTCGTCTGGGGGGTCAATGTCGAGGGCGTCCACCTGCGCTTCGGCCCGGTGTCGCGTGGCGGCCTGCGCTGGTCCGACCGCCGCGACGATTTCCGCACCGAGGTGCTCGGCCTGGTCAAGGCCCAGCAGGTGAAGAACGCCGTGATCGTGCCGGTGGGCTCCAAGGGCGGGTTCTATCCCAAACAGTTGCCGAAGGGCGGCACGCCGGACGCCATCCGCGCCGAGGGGATCAGCGCCTACAAGACCTTCCTCTCGGGCCTGCTGGACATCACCGACAACCTCTCGGCCGACGGCAAGGTCATCCCGCCACCCGGCGTCGTGGTCCATGACGGCGACGATCCCTACCTGGTGGTGGCGGCCGACAAGGGCACCGCGACCTTCTCAGATATCGCCAATGGCGTGGCCGAGGACTACGGTTTCTGGCTGGGCGACGCGTTCGCATCCGGTGGGTCTGCCGGCTACGACCACAAGGTGATGGGCATCACCGCCCGCGGCGCCTGGGAGGCGGTGAAGCGGCACTTCCGCGAACTGGGAAAGGACATCCAGGCCGAGCCCTTCACCGTCGTCGGCTGCGGCGACATGTCGGGCGACGTGTTCGGCAACGGCATGCTGCTGTCGAAACAGATCCGGCTGCTGGCGGCCTTCGACCACCGCCACATCTTCCTCGACCCCGACCCGGACTGCGGCGCGTCGTGGAAGGAGCGCGAGCGGATGTTCGCCCTGCCGCGCTCGTCCTGGGACGACTACAACAAGAAGCTGATCTCCAAGGGTGGCGGGGTCTATCCGCGCACGCTCAAGTCCATCCCGCTGACCCCGCAGGTCAAGGCGATGCTGGAGGTCACAGCCGACGCCCTGGCGCCCACCGACCTGATCAATGCGATCCTCAAGTCGCAGGCCGAACTGCTCTATCTTGGCGGCATCGGCACCTATGTGAAGGCCCGGCAGGAGGGCCATGTGGATGTCGGCGACAAGGCCAACGACGCGGTCCGGGTGAACGGCTGCGACCTGCGGGTCAAGGTGGTCGGCGAGGGCGCGAATCTCGGCCTGACCCAGGCCGGCCGGATCGAATACGCCCAGCTTGGCGCCGGCGGGGGCGGCGGGCGGATCGACACCGACGCCATCGACAATTCCGCCGGCGTCGACACCTCCGACCACGAGGTCAATATCAAGATCCTCACCGGGATGCTGGAACGCACCGGCCAGCTGACCCGCAAGCGGCGCGACACGCTGCTGAAATCGATGACCGACGATGTCGGCAGCCACGTCCTGGCGCACAACTACGACCAGACGCTGGCGCTTTCGCTGATGCAGATGGACGCGGTCGGCGAGCTGATCCCCTACGCCCAGTTCATGGCCGAGCTGGAACAGCAGGGTCGTCTTGACCGTGTGGTCGAGGGGCTGCCCGACGCCGCCGGCATCGCCGAGCGGGCCGCCGCCGGGCGCGGGCTCACCCGCCCGGAACTGGCCGTGCTGCTGGCCTACGGCAAGCTGGAGCTGAAGCGGGCGATCGTCGCCAGCGATGCGCCGGACGATCCGTTCTTCGAGGGGCTGCTCGAGGACTATTTTCCCAAGGGCCTGCGCCGCTACGCCGAACCGATGCGCCGCCACCGGCTGCGCCGCGAGATCATCGCCACGGCGGTCGCCAACGACGTCATCAACCGCTGCGGGCCGAGTTTCCCGAGCCGGCTGATGGCTGCGGCCGGCGCTGGCGCGGCGGCGTTTGCGGCGGGCTACGAGGCGGCCAAGGCGATCCTGGAGATCCCGGCGCAATGGGACGCGGTCGCCGCCCTGGACGGCAGGATTCCGGCCGCGGGTCAGATGGCGCTGTTCCGCCGGCTGGCCGCCTCGCTGCGCGGCGCCAGCTTCTGGCTGGCCCGCTCGGCGCAGCGCGAGGGGCTGGGTGTCGCCGCCCTGATCGAACGCTACGGGCCGGGGTTCAAGGCGGTGCACGCGCTGATGCCCGGCGTGCTGTCGCCGGTGGAGCAGGCCGCCGTTACGGCTCGCCAGCTCAGCATGGTCGAGGCCGGTGCGCCGGAGGCCATGGCCCGCTCGGTCGCCGTCCTGCAGACCCTGACCACAGCCGGCGACCTGGTCGATCTCGGCGAGGCGTCAAGCTGGTCTCTGCCTCGCGTCGCGCGGCTCTATCATGTGGTCGGCGAGGTGTTCGGCTTCGACCGGGTGCGCGCCGCGGCCGGGGCCTATGCGGTCGGCGACCCCTTCGAACGGACCGCGCTGCGCCGGCTGATCGAGGATCTGCTGCTCGAGCAGACCGGGCTGACGCGGACCATCATGGCCTTTACCGGCGGCGCTCAGGCCGGTGACGACGCCAGCCATGCCCGCGACGCGGCGACGTCCTGGGCCGCCCTCCATCACGCCGCCGCTGAGCTCGCCCGGCGCACCATCGACGACATCGAGGCGGCGGGCGGCGGCTGGACCTTCGCCAAGCTGACCATCGCCAACGCCGCGCTGCGCGAGCTGTCAGCGCAAGGGGTGGGCAAGAGGAAGCGTTGACGGGCTGACCCCGCTCAGCGGCGGGCCTTGCGGAACCGCTCGGCCGCCTCGGCGCGGGCCTCGGCCTTGACCCGCTTGACCGCCCCGCGATCGACC
>JANXXA010000197.1 GCA_025350885.1 Phenylobacterium sp. | reverse complement strand
TCAGCTCGATCTCCTTGGTGATAGCGATCGACGGCTCGATGCGGTCAGCCTCCATACAGACCCCGGCGACGACGATCTGTGATCCCGCCGGCGCCGCTTCGATGAGCCCCTGCAGGACGCCGGGCGACCCGACACATTCGAAGACGACGGGGCGACCGAAGCTGCCGCCCATCATCTGCATCATCTGCTGAGCGGCGCGGGACCTCGGTACGCCGAACCCTTCCCAGCGCCCGTGAGGAGATTCTTTAGCCGGATCGACGACCACATCGGCGCCCAGGCGCTCGGCCGCCGCGCGGCGGCGCGGCGAGTAGTCACAGGCGATCACCGGACCATGGCCCGCGACCTTCAAGGCGGCGATCACGGCAAGCCCCACGGGTCCGCACCCCACCACCAGGGCCACGGAATTGGCGTCCAAGCGGGCCTTGGCGACGGCATGCAGGCCGACGGCGAAGGGTTCTGTCAGAGCGGCCTGTTCCGTGGGCAGGCCGTTGGGAACCGCAAGGATCAGAGCCTCGCTCAGCAGCATGCGTTCGGCAAAGCCTCCAGGCAGGCGGTTGGAGAAGCCCAGCGCCTCCATGCCGCCAGCGGTGAGGGTGACAGGCACGCTGACCACCCGGGTTCCGGCCTTCAGCGCCTTGGCGGAACCGGGTCCGTGATCGAGAACCTCGGCGCAGAACTCGTGGCCGAAGACGGTGTCGGCGCCGGGGTCGAAGCCGTTGTCGGGGCTGCCGCCACGGCGGCTCAGGTCGATCATCCGCTCCATGTGGTGCAGAGCATGCAGATCGGAGCCGCAGATGCCGCAGGCCAAGGTCCGGACCAGAACCTGCCCTTCGGCGGGTTCCAATTCAGCGATCTCGTCGCAGATCAGTCGTCTGTCGCGCCGAACCACCGCCCGCATTCTACCCTCCACCCTCAAAGAACCGCCGCCTTGCCGGGGCTTGGCATATTCCGTAACCCTCGCGGCTCTTAATCGATAGACCGGAGCGCGCCCGATGAGTCTCGCCTTTCTCTTCCCCGGACAGGGTAGCCAGGCCGTGGGCATGGGCCGCGACCTCGCCGACGCGTTCGGTTCCGCGCGTGAGGTGTTCCAGGAAGTGGATGACGCGCTCGGCCAGAAGCTGGCGCAACTGATGCGTGACGGGCCGGAGGAGCAGCTGACCCTGACCGAGAACGCCCAGCCGGCGCTGATGGCGGTCAGCCTGGCGGTGATGCGGACCCTGGAACGCGACTTCGGCGTGGCCATTGATCGGGCCGCCTTCGTGGCGGGTCACAGCCTTGGCGAATATTCGGCCCTTGCGGCGTCCGGAGCGATCAGCCTGACCGACACGGCGCGACTGCTGAAGCTTCGCGGCCAGGCCATGCAGCGCGCCGTTCCGGTGGGTGAGGGGGCCATGGCCTCGCTGATCGGGCCGAAGAGCGATGTGGCCCTGGCGGAGGAGGCCGCCAAGGCCGGTGCGGCGGTGGGGGTCTGTGTGGTCGCCAATGACAACAACGCCGGCAACGTGGTGATTTCCGGGGCCAAGGCGGCCGTGGACCTGGCCATCGAGAAGGCCAAGGAACTGGGCGCCCGGGCAATTCTGCTGAACGTCTCCGCGCCGTTCCACTGTCCGCTGATGCAGCCCGCCGCCGACGAGATGGCCGCCGCATTGGCCGCCGCGACGATCCTGGCGCCACGCGCGCCGCTGGTGGCCAACGTCACGGCGCAGCCGACACTGGATCCGGAGGCGATCCGCCGGATGCTGATCGAGCAGGTGACCGGCCGGGTGCGCTGGCGCGAAAGCATGCTCTGGCTGGCCGGCGCGGGCGGGGTGACCCGGTTCGCCGAGGCTGGCGCCGGCAAGGTGCTGTCGGGGATGGTCAAGCGGATCGCGCCGGACGCCGAGGCGACGCCGCTCAACACGCCCGCCGACCTCGAAGCCTTCGCCAAGAGCCTTTAAGAGAGACGCACATGTTCGACCTGACCGGCAAGACCGCCCTCGTTACCGGCGCCACGGGCGGCATCGGCGCCGAGATCGCCAGGGTTCTGCACGCGCAGGGCGCGTTTGTGGTGCTGTCGGGCACCCGGGAGGCGGTGTTGCAGGCGCGTGTTGCGGAACTGGGCGAGCGCGCCGCAGCGGTGGTGGCCGACATTTCCGAGGCGGCGGCCGTGGACGGACTGGTCGAGGCGGCGGAGGCCGCCGCGGGGGCGCCCCTCGATATCCTGGTCGCCAATGCCGGCATCACCCGCGACGGGCTGCTGGTGCGAATGAAGGACGAGGACTGGTCGCAGGTGCTGAAGGTCAATCTGGAGAGCTATTTCCGGCTCTGCCGTGCGGCGACCAAGGGCATGATGCGTCGCCGCTCGGGCCGCATCATCGGCATCACCTCGGTGGTCGGCGTCATGGGCAATGCGGGCCAGGCCAACTACGCCGCCTCCAAGGCCGGAATGATCGGCTTTTCGAAGGCGCTTGCCCAGGAGGTGGCCACGCGGGGCATCACCGTAAACTGCGTGGCGCCCGGGTTCATCGACAGCCCGATGACCGATGGCCTGACCGAGGGTCAGAAGACGCAGATTCTTTCGACCATCCCCGCGGCCCGGCTGGGGTCCGGGTCGGATGTCGCGGCGGCCTGCGTCTATCTCGCTAGCGCCGAGGCGGCCTACGTCACCGGCCAGACCCTGCACGTCAACGGCGGCATGGCGATGATCTGAGGGCCTCGCCTTCGCATGCGGGAGTATGCTAACGCGCCAACGACTTTGGCTCGGCCGGGCTGTTGTGGTTGACTTCGCGGCCGGGCTCGCCGATGCAAAGCTGGAATTATCAGAGGGACCACCTAATGTCCGACGTCC
>JANXXA010000168.1 GCA_025350885.1 Phenylobacterium sp. | reverse complement strand
CGCGAGTGGAAGGAGGCCCGGTCCAAGGGCCTGCTCAGCTCCGGCCAGGCCGAGGCTCAGACCGCCTTCCTGGTCCAGCGCATCGACCGGGTGCTCGACAGCGTGATCGCGCGGGAGTCGCAACGCGTGGAGGATGGCCTCGGCAGCCTGGCCATCGTCGCCACCGCCTCGCCGTTCATCGGGCTGTTCGGCACCGTCTGGGGAATCATGACCGCCTTCCAGTCGATCGCCATCCAGAAGAACACCTCGCTGGCCGTGGTCGCCCCCTCGATCGCCGAGGCCCTGTTCGCCACCGCCATCGGTCTTGTCGCCGCGATCCCGGCTTACATAGCTTTCAACGCATTTTCGACCGCCGCCGGCAAGTTCTCCGGCCGCCTGGAAGGCTTCGCCGACGATCTCTCCACCGCCATCCAGCGGCGGCTGGCGGAGCGGGTCTGAGGCATGGCGCTGTCGGCCAACGACGCCTTCGCGGCCGGCGCGAGCCGAGGCCGCCGGCGCCGCGGGCGCGGCCGGCGCGGGGCCCTGTCGGAAATCAACGTCACTCCGCTGGTCGACGTGATGCTGGTCCTGCTGATCGTGTTCATGATCTCCGCACCCCTGCTCACCGTGGGTGTGCCTGTGGACCTGCCCAAGACCGAGGCCGGTTCGCTGCAGGACCAGTCCGAGCCGCTGACCGTCTCGATCCGTGCCGACGGTTCGATCTTCGTCAAGGAAGACGCCGTCGCCTTCGCCAACCTCGCGCCCCGGCTGCATGAGATGGCGGGGCCGGGCGGCGCGAAGCCGCTCTATGTCCGCGCCGATGGCAAGGCGGCCTACGCCATCGTCGCCCAGGTGATGGCGGCGCTGTCGACCTCGGGCTTCACCTCGATCAACCTGATCACCGATACCGGCGGCCCCTCGTCGGGCGCCAAGACCACGCCCAAGCCCAAGCCCGCGCCATGACCCGCCAGGCGCTCTCACCGGCGATGATCGGCTCGGTGCTGCTGCACGGCACGGTCGCGACCCTGCTGCTGGTCTCCTGGCATTTCACCCGCGACCTGAAGATGGGCGCGATCGTGCCGGTGACCCTTGTCGCCAACGCCCCGGCCACCGACCTGCGCCCCGCCGAGCAGGCGCCGGTCGAGCAGGCCGCCCAGGCCGTTGAACCGATCGCGGACGCGCCGCTGGCCGCCACCGCCCCGCCCCCTGAGCCAAAGCCCGCCCCGCCGGCGCCGGCGCCCAAGCCAGCGCCAACCCCGGCCAAGCCGGTTCCCGTCCCCGCGGCGGTCAAGCCCGCCCCGCCGGCCAAGCCCCAGAAGACCCTCGACCTCGACGCGCTTTCGGCCAGCGTTTCGAGGATGGTCAAGCCTGGGCCAATCAAGCCGTCCTCCGCCGCCAGGGGCGCCGCGCGGCCCGAGACGGCGACCCAGGCCCGCCCCGCTCTGGGCGCCGGCCTGTCGACCGCGGCGATGAGCGGCCTGACGGAGGAACTGCAGCGGCGCTGGAATCCCAACTGCGAGGTCGAGGGCGGCAAGGAGGTGCAGGTTCGCGTCAGCTTCGTCATCGGCGCCGGCGGCCAAGTGGTGGGCGACGTGGCGTCGCAGATCAAGGGGGCCCAGAACGCCGTCGCCCAGGCTGCCGCCGAACGGGCTGTGCGTGCGGTCTACGCCGCCGCACCCTTCCGCACCCTGCCGCGGGAATTCTACGGCGACCGGATCGCGGTCAATTTCAACGCGCGCGAGGCCTGTTCCTGATGACCATGCTTTCAAAACGGACCCTGCTGACGGCGCTGGCGGCGCTGCCCGCGGCGACGCTGATCCCGGCCGCCGCGCGGGCCGAGATCGAGGTCAACGTCAACCGGGGCGACGTACAGCCCCTGCCCATCGCCGTGCCGGCCTTCGGCGGCGGGCCGGCGGGCGGCGACATCGCTGGCGTCATCGCCGCCAACCTGCAACGCTCAGGCCTGTTCCGCCCGCTGGACCCGGCCAGCTTCGTCGAGCGCGACCTCAACGCCGCCGTCCAGCCCCGCTTCCCGGCCTGGAAGGAAATCAACGCCCAGGCCCTAGTGAACGGTCAGGTCACGGTGGTCGCCGGCCGCCTTCAGGTGGATTTTCGCCTGTGGGACGTGTTCGCCGAGCAGCAGCTGCTGGGCCTCCAGTTTGCCTCCAGCCCGGAGAACTGGCGGCGCGTGGCGCACAAGATCTCCGATTCGGTCTACGAGCGGCTGACCGGCGAAAAGGGCTATTTCGACACCCGCGTGGTGTTCGTGGCCGAAACTGGCGGGCGGGGCGGCAAGACCAAACGCCTGGCGATCATGGACCAGGACGGGGCCAACCCGTCCTATCTGACCGACGGGTCGGCGATCATCATGACTCCGCGGTTTTCCGCCACCAGCCAGGAGCTGACCTATATGGAGCTTCGGCCCGAGGGCTCGAAGATCTATCTCCTCAACCTCGACACCACCCGCCGCGAGAGCCTCGGCGATTTCAAGGGCATGGTCTTTGCCCCGCGCTTCTCCCCCGATGGGGGCAAGGTCGCCTTCTCGGTGGAACGCGGCGGAAACTCGGACATCTTTGTCATGGACCTGAAGAACCGGACCACCGCGCGGCTCACCGCCGACCCGTCGATCGACACCTCGCCCTCGTTTTCGCCGGACGGCGCCCGGATCGTCTTCAACTCCGATCGGTCCGGCTCGCCGCAGCTCTATGTGATGGCGGCCGACGGATCGAACCCGCGCCGGCTGACCTTCGCGGCCGGGCGCTACACCACGCCGGTCTGGAGCCCGACCGGCGAGTTCATCGCCTTCACCAAGCAGGTGGGCGGCGAATTCCACATCGGGGTCATGCGCGCCGACGGCACGGACGAGCGGATCCTCACCTCAAGCTATCTCGACGAGGGCCCGGCGTGGGCGCCCAACGGCCGGGTGCTGATGTTCAGCCGCGAAACCGCGGGCGGCGCCTCCCGGCTTTGGAGCGTCGATGTCACCGGCCGCATCCTGCAGCCCATGCCCTATCCCGGCGCCGGATCGGACCCGGCCTGGTCGCCCCTGTTGAATTGACGCGTGTTGAACTGATGCTTGCGAAGCGGGGCGACCCGCGAGACTCTCAGCCTCGCGCCCTTGGCGCATTCTTGAAGGAGACCCGTTCCATGGTCACGATCCGCCTGCCCGGGACCGCCTTGCGCCTGGCGCTCGCCGCCACCGCCGCCCTGTCGCTCGCCGCCTGCGCGCACAAGCCGCCGGCCTATCCGACCACCGCGCCCGTCGCGCCCCCCCAGGCTGCGCCGGAACCGCCGCGGGCACCGACGGCGGCGCCGCGGGTCGAGCCGGTGTCCCAGGGCGCGCTTCCCGGGTCCGAGAAGGACTTCGTGATCAATGTCGGCGACCGGGTCTATTTTGACTTCGACAGCTATTCGGTGCGGGGCGATGCAACGCCCCTGCTCGAGGCGCAGGCCGGCTGGCTCAAACGCTATCCGGCCGTTCAGGTGCGCGTCGAAGGCAATTGCGACGAACGCGGCACCCGGGAATATAACCTCGCTCTTGGCGCCCGGCGGGCCAACGCGGTGCGGGAATACCTCGTCTCTCACGGCGTCGAGGCGGCCCGCATCTCGACCGTCTCGTTCGGCAAGGAAAAGCCCTTCGATGTCGGCTCGGGCGACGCGGCCGACAGTCACAACCGCAATGCGCGCACCTCGGTGATCGCCGGCGCCCGGATGCCATGAGCCGGGCTCGCCTGCGGCTGCTGGGCGTCGCGGCGGCCGTGGCGCTGGTCGCGGCGCCGTCGATCACGCCGGCGCTGGCCCAGACGCCCATGGACGATCCACTTGACGCCCGCGACGTCAGGCGGGTCGAGCGGATGGAAAAGGTCGTCCGCGAGCTGCGCGATATCGTCTTCAAAGGCCAGAACTCCGGCGCGCCGGTGGTCGTCCAGCCGGCCGACACCGAAGCGCGTATGGCCGAGCAGGCCAACCGCATCGGCGACCTGGAGCAATCGCTGACCCGGCTCAACGGCTCGCTGGAGACGACGACCCACGAGCTCGAACAGGCCAGCCGAGCGAACGCGGCGCTATCGACGCAAGTCAAGCTGCTCGCCGACCGGTTGGCGGCCGATGAGCAGAAGGCCGCCGAAGCTGCGGCCACCGCCGCGCCGCCGGCCCCACCCCCGTCCGCCGCGCCGCCGGCGGATCCCAAGGTCGCCTCGGCGGACGCCTTTGCCCGGGCGCGACAGCTGATGCTGGGGGGCGACTACGACGCCGCGGAGGCCGCTTTCAGCGCCTTTGTCACAGCCTGGCCGGATACGCCGCGCACGCCGGAGGCTCGTTACTGGTGGGGCAAGACCTTGCTGGTGCGCGGCGACCACGCGCGCGCCGCCAGCGCCTTTATCGGCGCGATCCGCGACTGGCCCAAGACCGCCTGGGCGCCCGACGCGGTGGTCGAGCTTTCGCGCGCGCTTGTGGGCCTGAAGAAGCCCGGCGATGCCTGCCAAACGCTGAACGAACTGGGCCGGCGATACCCCAAGGCGCCGCCCGCCGTCGCAGCCCATGCCGCGGCCATCCGCGCCCAGGCCAAGTGCGGCTAGAGCTCGGCCACGCCGCCACCGCCCCCGACCTGGACCCCGCGGTCGGGCCAATCCTCGACCGCCGCCTCCTGCGCGATCATCCCGCCCCGGTCGCCGTGGCCTTTTCCGGCGGCGGCGATTCCCTGGCGTTGTTGCTGATCGCCGCGACCTGGGCCACGGCCGCCGGCCGGCGGTTGCTGGTGCTGACCATCGACCATCGGTTGAGCCCTGCCAGCGCCGGTTGGACCCGCGACTGCGCCGCCATCGCCGCACGGCTGGGGGTTTCCTTCGCCGCCCTGGTCTGGGAGGGCTGCAAACCCGCCACAGGCCTGCCCGCAGCGGCCCGGAGAGTGCGTCACGCCCTGCTGGCCGACGCCGCGCGCGCAGCCGGTGCGCGGACGATCCTGCTGGGCCACACCGCCGACGATATCGCCGAGGCCCGGCGGATGCGGGCGACAGGTTCGACCACGCCGGAGCCGCGCGAATGGACCCCGTCGCCGGCCTGGCCGCAGGGGCGGGGGCTGTTCCTCCTGCGACCCCTGCTGGGCGTTCGCCGCCAGGAGATCCGCGCCTGGCTGCGCGCGCGCGGCGAAGCCTGGATCGAGGATCCGGCCAACGCCGACCTGACCTATGCCCGATCCCGCGCACGCAAGGCGCTGAGCGCCGAGGCGGAGGCGGATGAAACGCCGCCGGCGATCTCGCCCGATGAAGAAGGCTTGGCGACGCGGGCGCTGGCGGCATCGTGCCGAGCTGACGCCACGACCGGGGAGCTGCGGGTTCCACGTCAGGCCCTGCGCGAGACCACAGGCGAGGCCCGCCGGCGACTGGTCTCCATCGCCTGTCTCTGCGCCGGCGGAACCGACCGGCCGCCGCGGCGCCGCCAGGTCGATGTCGTCGCCGCGCAACTGCTGACCGACGCCAGTTTCACCGCCAGCCTTGCTGGCGCTCGGATCGAGGCCGATCCGCATCAGGTCCGCTTCCGCCGCGAAGCCGGAGAGGCCGCGCGGGGCGGCCTGGCCCCGCTGCGCCTGGCGGCGGGCGCCACGGGCGTGTGGGACGGCCGGTTCGAGGTCACCGCCCGAGAGGCTATCGAGGTGCGGGCGCGGCCTGGATCTATCCTGCCCGTCGTGGCGCGCGACGACGGCGGCTTCGACGATCTGGACGCGCGGCCTCTGGCCCACGATCGACTGCGGGCCGCCTGCGGCCTGATTGACCGGGAACCGGCCTGAGATTCGCAGCTACAGGCTTTTCAGAATGCCTTCGACCATCTTCTTCGCGTCGCCGAACAGCATCATGGTGTTGTCGCGGAAGAACAGCTCGTTCTCCACCCCGGCATAGCCGGAACTCATGCCGCGTTTGACGAACAGCACGGTGCGGGCCTTTTCCACATCGAGGATCGGCATGCCGTAGATGGCGCTGGTCGGGTCGGTCTTGGCCGCCGGGTTGGTGACGTCGTTTGCGCCGATGACGAAGGCCACGTCCGCCGTCGGGAACTCGGCGTTGATGTCCTCCAGCTCGAAGACCTCGTCATAGGGGACGTTGGCCTCGGCAAGCAGCACGTTCATGTGGCCGGGCATGCGCCCTGCAACGGGGTGAATGGCATAGGAGACTTTCACGCCTTCATGCTTCAGCTTGTCGGCCATTTCGCGCAAAGCATGCTGGGCCTG
>JANXXA010000129.1 GCA_025350885.1 Phenylobacterium sp. | reverse complement strand
GCCGTCCAGGGTGTCATTGCCCAGGTTGCCCCAGACGATGTCGTTGCCGGCATCGCCGAACAGCCGGTCGTTGTCCTTGCCGCCGACCACCCAGTCGTCGCCGTCGTTGCCGTGTGCGAGGTCGTTGCCCTGGTTGCCGTTGATGTCGTCGAACCCAGACCCGCCGGAGATGTTATCGTCGCCCTCGTCGCCGCGAAGGTAATTCGAACCGCCGGGGTCCGAGATGACGTCGTTGCCGTTGCGGCCGTAGATCGCGTTTGGCCCGGCGGCGCCGCTCAAGCTGTCGCCCAAGAGTGACCCGCGCACGCCTTCGATGCTGATCAAGGTCTCGAAGTAATGCTCCACAACGTTCTGTGGGCCCGTCAGGGAAAGGTCCACCGTGACGCCTTCACCGGAGATACTGTAATCCACCACGTCGAAGCCGTCGCCGCCGTCGATCCGGTCGTTGCCTGGCGTCGCATTGATCTCGTCGTCCCCGGCGAGCCCGTTGATGACGTCCGCCACGTCGGTGCCCACGAGGACGTCGTTGCCGGATGTACCGGTGATCACTGCCATGTTCGCCTCCTGCCGACGCGACTGTTCGCGGTCGGCAGGATTTGAGCGCGGACGCGACCGTGTTGAAACGGCGGGAAGCTGATGGCCTTATGATGCCTTGCTGATGTTCGGGTGATTTTTAGTGTTGTTCCTTGTCCCCCGCGCCAGTCGGACGCCGCCGGTCTCAGAGGTCGAGACCCTGGCGACGGCCTGGGCGGCTTCGGAACCCGTCGCCGCGGTCGCGAGACAAATCGCCGTTCTTCCGATACTTGCCATGCGGAGGGTGACGTTAGCCAATGATGCCTGATTTCGAGTTCCGGGCGGGCGCGCATGGCTTTGATCTGGCTCAAGCTCCCGAATTCGATCTCGGAGCTTTCCACGTCAGTCCCTCGCGCCGGCGGGTCACTCTGGGCGATCGTTCCTGGGAGCTCGAGCCGCGAGTAATGCGCGTGCTCATCGTCCTGGCCGCGGCCAGCCCCAAGGTGGTCTCGCGTGACCGGCTGACGGAGACGTGCTGGGACGGGCGCGTTGTGAGCGACGATGCGATGAACCGTTGCATCCTGTTGCTTCGCAACATCGCACGCAGCCACACACCGGAATTGTTTAGCATCGAAACCGTCCGAGGCGTCGGCTATTGCCTTATCGTGCCGCCCTCGGCTGAGCGGCCGTGGGAGGGCGGCGCCGGCGATAAGTCCCCCGCCGCGCCGAGCCTGCCGGGCCGCCGAAAGCCGAGCCTCGCCCCCGCGTCCCTTGCCCTGCTCGGCATCATCGCGGCGGGCTTGGCGTGGGCCGGATGGCGGGCCCGCACCGTCTCCGACACCTTGCCGATGGCGCGTGTGGAGGTGGCGCCGTTCCAGTCGATGCCGGCCGGCGACCCTGAGGTCGCGATGGTCGCGAGGGCGACCCACGGCGCTCTGATCCGCGTTCTGGGCGGTGCGGACATCCCTGTCGTCGCGGCCGCCGCGCTGGATCCGGACCCCCCTCTCGACGCGGATTTCCACGTGCAGGGCGCCGTCGACCGCGATGCCGACGCCATGGCGATCAACGTCCAGGTGCGGGATCGCCAGCGGCGCAATGTGCTGTGGTCCGGCCGGTTCGAGCGGTCGCTTTCCGCCCCGGCTCGATTCCCGGATGAAGCCGCCAGTCGCATCGGCGACATTCTCTACTGCGCGCTGCGCAGCCGCGCGACGAGCAACAGGCGCATGACGGACGCGGTCTTGTCGATGATGATGCAGGCCTGCGAACTCCGGCGGGTCGGGCCCGATGAGGCTCCGAAATTCCTCGCGGCAGCGGAGCGCCTTCGGGCCGCCGCGCCCCAACTCTCCGGTGTGCAGTCGATCTATGCCCTGGCGGCCGCGGCGAAGAGCACGTTCTCACCGGACGCGACGGGCGCCCGCGCCCTGGTCGCCGCGTCCCGCGCGGCAGCCCACCGCGCGCTGCAACTCGACCCGAACAACGCAGAAGCCTACCTGGCGATCGGGATCAGCTACGGCGTTGATCGCAACTGGGCCGAACGCGACGCCAATTTCCTGCGCGCCGAAGCGTTGAGCAAGGGCTTGAGCGTTGGAGGCGACGCCCACGTCGGACTGCTGCGCGAGGTCGGAAGGATCCGGGAGGCGCGGGAACTCAATCGGCGCACGGTCGCCGACGACCCCTTTTCGCCTGACCAGCTAAGCTCTCTCAGCATCTTGACGGCGGCGGCGGATGGCAGCGAAGCCGCGGAGCCGCTCCTGCAAAGGCTACGCCTGGTTGCGTCGCCGGAACAATCCGACGAACTGCGGGGGCTGGTGAAATTCTGGTGGGACAAGCCCGGCGCGGCCGCTGCTCTGTTGGCCAGGATGAACGGCGGTTCCCCCACCTGCCTCCAGGCCTATCTGGTCTGGCTTGAGCGGCCGCCGCCGCGCCGCGGTCTGCCCGACAGTTGCCGCGCGACCCAGGCGGACTGGCGAATGCGCATGCTCGCGCGCGAAGGAGATGTCGATGGCGCCTACGGCGAGTTCGCCCAGGCGCCCGCCAACTCGCCTCGCGGGTCCCCGATGCTCATCGCCCTCTACTATCCCGAGATGCGCGCCTTCCGGGCGGACCCGCGTTTCATGCCACTCGCGGCGCGCGCCGGGCTCATCGACTACTGGACCCGCACCGGCCACTGGCCGGACTTCTGCACTGAACGCGACCGCCCCTACGACTGCCCAGCCGTGGCGCGAGAACTGGCCAGGCCTAAATAGCTGTCCGCCGGGGAATTGGCCGGTCCCCTCGCGTTTGAAACCTACTGGGCGGGAGACCGGCGCCTGAAGACGACAGGTGACTGCCGCGCCTGCGATCAAATTCCTGGAGGCGGCCCGCTAGCCTTCCGCCGCGTCCGCCGCCTATGGTCGAGGCAACAAATGCGCGGCGCGAACCGCGCGGAACTCGCGGAGGACTTCCATGCTGCCCCAGCGCCTGCGCTTCGGCGCTTTCATCGCGCCCTTCCATCCAATTGACGAGAATCCCACGCTGGCGATTCAGCGCGACCTGGAGCTGGTCCAGTGGATGGATCAGCTGGGCTACGACGAGGCCTGGATCGGCGAACATCACTCCGCCGCCTACGAGCTGATCGCCAGCCCCGAGGTGTTCATCGCCGCCGCCGCCGAGCGCACCAAGCATATCCGGCTGGGGACGGGCGTCTCGTCGCTCCCCTATCACCACCCGCTGATGCTCGCCGACCGGATCAACCAACTCGACCACATGACGCGCGGGCGGGTGATGTTCGGCGTGGGGCCAGGCGCGCTGGTCTCCGACGCCTTCATGATGGGCATCCCGGTCGGCAAGCAGCGCGACCGCATGGACGAGGCGCTGGGGGTGATCGTGCGCCTGTTGCGCGGCGAAGAGGTGACCCACAAGTCCGACTGGTTCGAGCTCGACAAGGCGCGCCTGCAGATGACACCCTATTCGCGGCCCAGCGTCGAGATCGCCGTGGCCAGCCAGGTCTCGCCGACCGGCGCGCGGGCGGCCGGCCAGCACGGAGTCGGCCTCCTGTCACTGGGCGCGACCTCGACGGCGGGCTTCAACGCCCTGGCGTCCAACTGGGCGATCGCCACCGAGCAGGCCGCCACCCACGGCAAGACCATGGACCGCAACGCCTGGCGGCTGGTGGGTCCGATGCACATCGCCGAGACCCGCGAACAGGCATTGGAAGACGTGCGCTTTGGCCTGGACAAATGGATCTACTATTTCCGCGAGATCGCCAATCTGCCGATCGTGCCGGAGGGTGACGACCCCGTCGCGGCCATGGTCTCCTCCGGCCTGGCGGTGATCGGCACGCCGGATGACGCCATCGCCCGCATCCGCCAGCTGGTGGACGAGAGCGGCGGTGGCTTTGGCGCCTTCCTGCTGATGGCGCACAACTGGGCCAACTGGGGCGCGACCAAGCACTCCTACGAGCTGATGGCGCGCTACGTCTTCCCGCATTTCCAGAACCTCAACGACAACCGCACCGCCTCGATGGCCTGGGTCAAGGACAACAAGGAAGCCTTCACCACCGAAGTCAGGGGCGCGGTCGGCGCGCGGATCGTCCAGCACATGATGGAAAAGGGCGCCGACAACATCAGCCCGGCCATCGTCGCCCTGATCACCGGGGCGGCGGCGCCGGAAAAGGCCGACGGCTAAGCCTGGCGCATGGACCTTGCGGCCTACTTCGACCGGATTGGCTTTGCCGGTGAGGCGCGACCGGACCTGGCGACCCTGCGCGCCCTGCACAGCGCCCACCTGCTTTCGATCCCCTACGAAAACCTCGACGTACAGCTGGGCCGACCGCTGACCATCGATCCGACGGCCGCGTTCGACAAGCTGGTGACGCGGCGGCGCGGCGGCTGGTGCTACGAGATGAACGGGCTGCTCGCCGCGGCCCTGGAAGAGATCGGCTTCGAGGTCACCCGCATGGCCGGCGCGGTGATGCGCGAGGTCCGCGGCGATGACGCCATCGGCAACCACCTGGTGCTGCGGGTGGACCTGGGCGACCCCTGGATCGCCGACGTCGGCCTCGGCGACGGGACACTGGAGCCCTATCGCCTGCGGGCCGGGCCGATGCAGTCGGGCGGCTACAGCTTTGCCCTGGAGGCGCTGGATGAGCGCTGGTGGCGGTTCCGCAATCATCAGTTCGGCGGCGCGCCGTCATTCGACGTCGCCATGGAGCCGACCGCGCCATGCGTCCTGGCGGACAAGTGTCACCAGTTGCAGACCGCGCCGGACTCGATATTCCGAATGAACTTGATCTGCCAGCGCTTCAAGGGCGACGGCGTGATCCTGCAACTTCTGGGGCGCAGCCTGCGCACGCTGCGGCCAGGGACCAAGTCGGACCGCATCCTGGCCTGCGCCGACGAACTGATGAGCGTGCTCGCGGACGACTTCGACCTGGACGTCCCGGAGGCTGCCAGCCTCTGGCCCCGCATCTGCGCGCGCCACGAGGAAGTCCTGGGGGCCCAGGCCGCGGCGGCC
>JANXXA010000114.1 GCA_025350885.1 Phenylobacterium sp. | reverse complement strand
CCGGCATGCGACCTCCCGCCAAGATCCCCGGCAACGAATAGTTGCCCTCGTGGCAGGCGTACTCGTACATCGCCCCCTCGGCGGCGCGCATGACCTCTTCACCGCGCCAAGGGCGGGTGAACAGCGTCGGGTCCTCAACCTCGAAGCCATAGGCAAGTTCGCCCGGGCCGGTGCGGGTGAAGCGCTCCACCACCCGGGCGTGCTCGGTCAGGTACAGGTTATCGACAATCTTCGTCGCGCCGGGTCGCAGGCGCGTGGTCTCGACCACCAGGGTCGCGCCCTCCCAACGACCGAGCGAGACGCCCGTCCAGCTGCCCAGCCCCTGGCGTTGTCGGCTCGTCGGGTCCGGCCGGTCGCCGACCATCTCGACGATCCGGACCTGGTGGTTCTTTTCGCCGACGATCGCCACCCAGTCTGGCGTCTGGACGATCTGGATCAGGTTGGCGTCATGCGAATTGATCAGCGGCGCGGCGCCGCTGGCGCCGGTCAGACACCGCTCGTCGGTGTCGCGCGCCTCGACGTTGTCGTAGTTCTCGGGCTCATCAACGCCGATGTAGTATCGTTTCCGGGCGGCGTCCGTCCACGGCACCCGGCCGTCGGCCGGGTCGGTGATCCAGGAGGATCGGATCTGCCCGCCGATCCGCGCCAGGCCCGGCCCGTTGTCGGGGAACTCCGACTCGGCTTGGCCCAGCACGTCCTCCTTGGGGGCCAGCTCACCGCGCAGTCTGCGCCTCGGCGCCTCATAGGCTTCCGCCTCGGCCGGGGTGAGCACGAGCGATTTCAGCGCCTTGGGCCGCTGCAGCCAGGTGTACCAGGCGTTGGTCCAGACCCCGGTCAGGTCGTGCGCGGCCGCCGTTCCGCGCCGCCCCGTCCCCGCCACGGCCGGCGCGCCGGCGACCCCCAGGCTCCCCAGCGCGGCTCCGGCCGCCAACAGTCCCCGTCGATCGATCATGTCGGGCCCCCGCCTCATGCCAGCCAAGCTGGCGCTTCGTGTCAGACCTTACGCCCGGCGATTACCGCGCCCAAGGCGGCGATCCAGCCGGTCATGAACACCATCCAGGCGCCGGCCAGGCCCAGCCGCGCCAGGGTCAGCGAGCCGCGGGTCCACAGCTTCACCGCCTCCCACTCCGCCCCGGCCAGCGCCTCGCGCGGCAGATCGGGGCAGGCGTCGCCGTAGACCTTCAGGGCGTCGGCGGTGCAGACAAAGCCGCGCACCACCCGCATGTGGGCGCCCGGCGCCGGCTCGACGAACAGGGAATAGAGCGTCAGGTAGCTCCCCAGCCCGATGACCGTCAGCACGGCGGCGGCGACGATCCAGGTCCGGCGCGACCGCACCTTGGTCCGCCGCGTCCATTCCCAGACGATCAGGCCGGCCAGGATCACCAGCCCCGCCGAGACATAGCCGATGGCCGGCGGCCAGGGCGGCTGCAAGTCGGCAAAGGCGGCGATCAGCGGCAGGGCGGCGAAGGCGGCGGCGAACCCCAGCACCTTCAAGAGGGCCTTCAGATAGTCGCCGATCATCGCTGGCGGATCCACACGACCTGCGGCGGGCCGGTATCGTCCAGCGACGGGGTCACCGAGGTCTGGCCCCGGGTCCTGGCGCCGCCCGCCCACTGCGCCTGATAGACATAGGCGCCGGAGAGGTAGGTCTTGCGCCCCAGCGCCACCTCGCCCCAGCGGCCGCAGGCGCCGCGATCCCAGGGGTCCAGCCCCCGGGCCTTGCAGATGTCGAACGAGAACTGGGTGATCAGCCACACCGTCGCCCGCGCCGGGTCGGCGCGTAGCAGCACCGGCGTCTCCCCGGCGCCGCATCCGCCCTGCACCACCACCGCAGGCAGGCGAGGCTGCAGCCGCGCGCGGGCGGCGTCAACCGCGCGACCCATGACCGCCAGGTCGGCCTCCCGCGCCGCGTCATCGGCCTCGGTCGACCAGCGCTCATCGCGGCCGCGGCGACGCGGATGGGCCGCCCGCGCCGCGATTCCCGCCAGCCCCTGTTGCTCGTAGCGCCGCAGCGGGCCCGCGAATACCGCCGCCGAATAGCCGCCCCGCGCCAGACCCGCCTCGATCTCGGAGACCTTCAGCGCCAGGTCCTCCAGGGCCGTCGCCCCTCCGTCAGGCGAACCGCCGACCTCGGGATCGCGCTCGGAGCAGAACTCCAGGTCGAAGACACGGCGGCCGGGATGGGTCTCGCTGTCGGTGAAATTGGCCTGGGTTCCACGGTTCAGGGCGCGAGCGGCGGACCTCGCGGCCACATAGTCGGCGGGGTCAGCACTCGGCGCGGACATCGCGCTGGTCGCCGCCAGCGCGATGGCGACGCAAGCTCGGCTGGTTCGTGATGGCCCGGCCATTCGGTGCTCCACGCCAGCCCGTCAGTGGTGGTGCATGCCGCCGCCGCACATCCGGTGCGTGGCGCCGTCCATCCACATCAGCTGTACGCCCGGGCTCCAGGTCAAGGTGCGCTGACCGTCGCTCCAGATCATCCGGGCCGGGCCGCCGGTCCAGGGCACGATGGCCAGGGCGTGCGGGCCGTCACCTGAATCGACGATGGCGTAGAGCCGGGCGTCCCTGCTGGCGAACCTGGCGCTGAGGTTCTGCCCGTCCTGGCAGCGAAAGGTCGAATGCGCGGCGGCCGCGCGGTCGGCCTGCGCCTCGCGGTCAACCGTCTGCGCCCGCGCCGCCGCAGGCAGGGCTGCGGCCAGGATCAGGCCGATAATCGGCGTGGCGAGCTTGGCCATGCGGTCGGGTTCTCCAGTCCGCCACACCGTCGTCGCATCACGACGGTGTGGCAAGTCCTGGATTGGCCCCAGATCGGCCAAGTCTGGACGGCCGGCTCAGCTCAGGCGGACCTCGGCGGTCTTGTCGGCATAGGCCGCCTTGGGATCGACGCCCAGGAGCAGCTTCACGCCGGCGAAGAGGCTGTGTTCGTTGAGCCAGATCTGCGCCTTGCCCGGCTCGAAGCGCAGCAGCTGCAGGTTGGGATCGTCCTTGCCGCCCTCGAACCATGCCGCCACGAAGGGGCTCCACAGGCGCTCGAGGGTCGCCCGGTCGTTGTCGGCCACGAGTTCTCCGTCCACCGAGGCGAACAGGTCGTGGCCCTTGGCGGTGAAATAGGCGGTGGCGGCGTGGCTCCCGCCCATGTCGCGGGCCAGGTCAGTGTCCTTGGCGGTGAAGAAGTAGATCGGTCCGCTCGTGTGATCGCCGTCCAGCTGGGCGGTCAGCGGCTGGGCCAGCGCCTCGGCGGCGCCGGCGAGCCCGACCATCATGGTCCGGTCGGACTTTACGGCCTTCCAGAATTTGGCTTCGATTTCGGTGGGGGTGGGCATGACGCGACTCCGGGGTTGGGTCCTGCTAAACCCCGGGTCCGGCGAGCCGTTCCTCAGCCTTCGACGGCCAACCGGTAGCTGTCCCCATCGCGCACCACATGCCCCGCCGTCGGCGCCGCGAAGTGGGTGCCGATCACCAGCACCTGCGTCCCCGCCAGCGTCTCGAACATCCGCTCTCGGGTCCGCGTCGAGGCGGTCGTGTCGAAATCGGCGCTGCTGGCCCAGTCGGGATGGTTGAATTGGCAGGGGTGGTGGATGAAATCGCCAGTGATCAGCGCCTCTTCGCCCCGCGACCGGATGCGCACACTGACGTGTCCTGGCGTGTGCCCCAGGGTCGGCTCGAAACTGACTTCCTCGCAGATCGCATGGTCGGTCTCGACAAGGTCGATCAGTCCGGCGTCCCACACCGGCTTGACGCTGTCATGGAACGGCGAGCGCTCCGGATGGGGGTTGCCGTCCTCCTCGTCGCGCCAGTAGTCGTACTCCGCCCGGCCCATCAGGTAGCGGGCGTTGGGGAAGGTCGGGACCCATTTGCCGTCCACCAGCATGGTGTTCCAGCCCACGTGATCGACGTGCAGGTGCGTGCACAGCACCACGTCGATGGACTCCCGCGCGAACCCAGCGGCCTCCAGGTCGGCCAGGAAACTGGTCTGCAGGCCGCTCCAATTGGGGATCTCGCGCTGCTTGTCGTTGCCGATACAGGTATCGACGATGATCCGCCGGGTCGGCGTCTGCACCGCCAGGGCGTGGACGCTCATCCGTAACCGGCCGGTCGCGTCGGCGAAGTGCGGGGTGAGCCACGGCATGCCCAGCACAACATCCGGCGTGGCCTGCGGCAGGATGAACCGGGTCCCGCCGGTCATCTCCAGTTCCAGGATTCGGATAACCGTCACGTCACCGATGCGCCAGCTCAACATGCCCGTTCCTCCGCCGCCGGTCTCACGCCGGGGTCGTGGCACCTTGCGTGCGGGCGAGGGGGCATGGCAACCGGTTCAGCGCATTGCTGCGGTGAAACGCAACCCGACTTGCGCCGTGGGCGGCGGTCCCTAAGCTACCGGCCATAAACCAAGGGGGATTTCATCATGCATCGTCGCGCCCGTTTTGCCGCCGCCATCACCGCCGCCGTACTGGCCCAGGCGCCGTTCGCCAGCGCCGCCGACGCCCCGGCCGCTCAACGGCCCGCAGCCAAAGCGGCCGCCGCGCCGCGCGCCGCGCTCAGCGCCACCTCCACGCCGGAAGCCGCTGGCTTCGATCCCGCCCGGCTGAAGCGCCTGGACGACTACATGGCCAAGGTGGTCGCCGATGGCCGCG
>JANXXA010000055.1 GCA_025350885.1 Phenylobacterium sp. | reverse complement strand
AAGGCCCGTGACGATGGCGACGATGCTGGCGGTGCGAGGCATGGGCTGGATCCTGAAGCTTTGACCGTCAACCGGCCGGCGTAGGGGTGCAAGCCGGCTGATCGATCAGCGGGTGAAAGCTGCGGTTGTCGGCGGAGATCTCCACCCTGCCCGGGACCAGCCGCAAGGTCTGCTGCATCCATCGGCCATAGGCGGCGGCGCCTGGACGTTCGCATCGTCCGGCGAACAGCGCCTGTACGCAGGAGGCCAGCGGCATCTCCGCAGGCAGCCGCCGCCACTGTCCTTCGGCATAGCGCAGGCAGGTCCCCGCCGGTCCGCCGGCGGAGGGCGCACCCGCCGGTGACGCAACCGCCTCCGCCGCGATATCCTGCGCAGCCGGCTTTTCGGAGGGCGGCAGGGGCGTCAGCATGGTCCCGGCCTCGCCAGCGGCGGCCAGAGCGCCAGTTCGATCAATGCCGACGTCGAGCGCGTCGGTGGAGACCCCATTGCGCCGCGCGCATTGCGCCAGCGTCAGTTCGCCGACCGACTGGCCCGCCACGAAACAGCGCAGAGGTTTCGCGGGGTCAAGACGCTGATCCGGCGAGCCGCCGGACTCGATCACCAGTCCGCCGCTGGAGGCTGGTGGCGGACGTGAAACTTCACCCCGATGTGCGGCCACCAGGAGCCAGGCGACCAGCGCTCCGGCGATCAGCGCCACAGCGCCGCCGGCCAGCACCAGCACGGTCCGGCGTTGCTTCAGAAAGTCCATGGGTTCTGGCTAGACCCCGCCGGGCCGGGGATCAACCTCCGCCAGTCAGGCGCGCCAGGGCGGCCTGGTAGCTGGCGATCTGGTTCAAGAGATATTGCGGCACAGGGCCGCCAGCCTTTTTCGCCTGGGCTGTTGTCACGGCGCTCCTGGGCGTAGCCGCCGCCACGAGATCGCGATACGCGGACCGCACGGTTCCCATGGCCGAAGACACCTGCGCCAACGCGTGTTGCGTCTGCACGGGGTCGGAGAAATTCAACGGGGCAGCCAGCCCCAGGCCGTAGAGCATGCCCTTGCCGTCGGCGGGGGCGGTCAGTCCTTTGATCACGGCCGTCTCGCGGATAATCCCGACCTTCAGACCCAGCGTCTCGAGCGCATCCTTGCCGGCCTTGCCGGCGTCCAGTTGGATGGTCAGACGCGGATTGAGCGGTGTGATGCTCAACTGGCGCTGGCCGCTCAGACTGGTGGTGAGGGTAACCTTGGCCTCAAAGCCGCTGGCGCGGCGGATCTTCTGCGCCAGACTTTCATAGGTTTCGGCCTCGTCGATGGTGACCGTCTTCATCGCGCCATCGCCCGCCTTGACGCTGAACTGGTCTCCCGCACGTAGCGAGCTTTGTGCTGTAAGCCTTTGTGAATCGGCAAGCTTTAGTGTCCCAAAGGGTAGGCCGATCCGATCCAGGACGCTGGCCCCAATAGGATCGACGGCGATCGCGGTTGGCGCCGCCATGCCATCCTTTCCTGTGAAGCGGCGCGACCAGTCGATCAATCCCGACGCCACGTCCAGTCTGGCCAGAAAGCCATCCTTCGTCCCGACTGGCGGCTGGCCCGGCAAATCGGAGCCCGCCTGGCCGCCGATCCACACCTGGCCGCCGCTGACAGCCAGCGAGGTCGCCCGATCATCTCCCGAGCCGCCGTAGTAGGCGATGGCGTCACTGGCGCTGACACTGAGGTCGGCTGAGATCCGCGCGGCAAAGGCGTCGGTCCCGCCGGCGCTGGCCCGCGTGACAGCCCCGGCCGCGAGCGCGGCGTTGGCGGTCGTCCCGGCGACAACGACCTGCCCCGCATCCAGCGCCAGACCAACGATATCGCCGCCTTGCAGGTCGCCGAGATCGCGAACTGACGCGAGCGCGGGGGTTCCCGACGACAGATCGAACCGCCGAAGCACCGCATGGCCGCTCTCGACGCTGGCGGTCACCAGGGAGGTTCCGTCGACAACCAGGCCCGCCGGCTTGTCGTCGCCCGCCGACCCGAAGGTCTGGGTGAACAGCGCCTTGGGTTTGCCGGTCGTAGCGCTG
>JANXXA010000049.1 GCA_025350885.1 Phenylobacterium sp. | reverse complement strand
CCCGCCAAGGCGAGGTGGCCGGGCGGCGCACAGAACCGGCCCCGACCAACTCCGTCACGACGCGTTGCGTCACGGGCGCTGGACGATATCGACCGAACCGTCGCCGCCGTTCGGGCCATTGCCGCCGGTATTGCCATTGGGACCCGGAGCGCCATTGGGACCGGTGTTGCGTCCGCCGCCGCCGGGGCCGAAGCCGCCGCCCGCGCCCGCCGCCCCGCCGAAGCCGCCCCGCCCGCCCTGAGCGTTGGGATGCAGCGTCCCGGTAACGATGCTCTTGGCGACCACGGTGATGTTGCCGCCGGAGCCGCCGGGACCGCCGGAGCCGCCGTCGCCGCCACGCGCGCCATTGCCGCCGATCGCGCCGTCGGCCCGCGCGTCACCGGTGTCGGCCGGGAAGCCGCCCTCGCCGCCGGGACCGCCGCCGCCGCCCGGTCCGCCGGCGCCGCCATCACCGCCCCGTCCACCGCGGGTGTCGATGTTGACGCCGACGACGAAGTCGTTGACCTCGATGATGATGTTGCTGCCGAATTCGCCGGCGGCGCCGTCGTTGCCGCGAGAGCCCGACTGGCCGCCGCCGCCGGCCTGCCCGTCCTTGGGCGGGTCGTCGCCGTTCCAGTGATCGACTCCGTGTTGACCTTGCTGCCCCGGCTGTCCTGGCTGGCCGCCCGATCCTGGGAAGCCGTTCGCGCCGTCCGTGCCTCTGGCGATGATGTCGGGCATCTTGTGATCTCCCTATGGCTTGGCGATTTTGGCGACCGTGGCGCTGGCCAACGCACCGGAATCGACGAATTGTGAGAGATCGCGCCGGCGGCCTTCCAGGCTGGCGATCCGCCAGGTCTTGGCGCCGATACAGACGATCCGGCCCGTGCGGTGGATGATCACCTTGTTGGCGTAGACCGCGTGGGTGGCGGCCGAGATGGTCAGGGTGGCGCCGTCAAACACCTCGATGTCGTTGAGATGAGCGATGTTCAGCACCGCCTGGTTGACGGCCAGATAGCGGTCAAAGGCCGGCTCGAGATGCGCAACTCTGGATGGCGAAGATCCGTACACGAACGCATTGAACGCCTGATAGGTCACCCGACGCGCCATGGCGCGGGTCTCCGGATCCTCTGACTCCAGATCGTCGGCTGCGGCCGACGCTGCCGGCGGATGCGGCCCGCTGCAGCAGCCCCCGGCCTCGTGCACCGCCTTGGCGCTTTCGGCGCTCAGACCCAAAATCTTGCGGACCTCGACCGCAGATCGCGGATTTTCCCGCGTATAGACCCCCTTCATCCGATGCGAATCCGGAGACAGGGTGAACGACTCGCCTTCTTCAAGAGTCAGATCCTGGGCCGCCATGCGATTTGCTCCCTTTACCTTCGCGGTGCGTGACGCTGGAACGCGCCCCCGCCGCCGCCCAAAGACGTCAGCACCCGCAAGATCAGGAAGCACAGCTTTCCGCTCGCAAAATCAACGTGATTTCGCGTCGAAGACAGCGTCCTTCTGTCTCAGAATCGCGAGATCCCAAGATGATGCAGGCTTAAGTTCGCTTCAGCTTACGAGGTACATTGGCCATTGCTGACCGACTAAGCGCACTGTCTGTCCGCTCTGCCCCCACTACAGGGCCGACAGGTGAGACTGTCTCACGATTGCCGGCACAATAACCTCGTCCAATCTGTATCGCAATTGCAGATTGTGAATCTGACGCGGTTGTGAGATGGCCGGGCCTGCAACCCTTCCTGTCACACTGAATCCGCCCGACCGCACATGGGCGATTGGGATGCGAGTCTAGGCGTCTTCGCTGCCCAGTTTCTCGATGCGCCTGGCGGCGGCTTCAAGCGCCGCGACGGCGCGGATTTCGGCGCGGCTGCGGTCGGCCTGAGCGCGGTCGAGATCGGCCTTGAGCGCGGTCAGCCGGGCGCGGGCGTCGGCCAGTTCGTCGGCGAGCAACAGGGCGCCCATCAGAAACAGCCGGGTGTCGCCCAGCTGGCCCATGTCCTGGGAGACCTGGCGGACCTGGTGGTCAAACAGCCGCGCCAGATCGAGCAGGTGCGCCTCCTGGCCGTCTTCGCAGCCGACAGCATAGGGCCGGCCGTTCACCTCGACGCTGATCTGGGCCATGGCTCAGAGCTCCGCTGATGGCGACGAGGCCGACGCTGCGCCATTCAACGCGGCGCGGATCTCGACGATGGCGCGGCCGAGCGCGGCCGAAGCCTCGGCGCCGGCGGCCTCCAGTTCGCGTTCCCGGGCGCGTGCCTCGTCAAGCTGGGTGGCGAGATTGGCGCGATCGCGATCAAACAGCCCGCTGGCTTCGGCGCCCGCCGCCTTCAGGCGCTGGGCGAGCCGCTGCTCCAGCACATGCACCGCCTGTTCCAGCCGCCGGGCCGCCAGATCCAGGGCGTTGTCGCCGCCACTCATCGCCGTTCTCCTGATGCCCATCTATAGACCCGCATCGGCCGCCTTCGAAAGCGCCGATCCCCACGGCCCATTCTTGACCCCCGCCCGCCCGCGTGCGACCCCGCCCGGCATTGGCTGACGCCCCAAGACCCGGCCCCAACCTTAGAAACCTCCGGAGCCCGATGCCCGCCCCCCTCCAGACCATGGCCAACGCCATCCGCGCGCTTTCCATGGATGCGGTCCACAAGGCAAAATCCGGACACCAGGGCATGCCGATGGGCATGGCCGACGTGGCCACGGTGCTGTTTGCCAAGGTCCTGAAATACGACGCCGCCCGCCCCGACTGGCCTGATCGCGACCGGTTCGTGCTGTCGGCCGGCCATGGCTCGATGCTGCTCTATTCTCTGCTTCACCTCACCGGGGTGAAGGCGGTGACCCTGGACTCGCTCCGCGCGTTCCGGCAGCTGGGCTCCAATACGCCGGGCCACCCCGAGTACGGCCACACGCCGGGTGTCGAGACCACCACCGGGCCGCTGGGCCAGGGGCTGGCCACCGCCGTCGGGATGGCCATGGCCGAACGACACGTGAATGCCCGCTTCGGCGACGCGCTGGTTGACCACCGCACCTGGGTGATCGCCGGCGACGGCTGCCTGATGGAAGGCGTCAGCCATGAGGCGATCAGCCTGGCCGGCCGCTTCAAGCTCGCCAAGCTGACGGTGCTGTTCGACGACAACAACACCACCATCGATGGCGAGGCGACGATCGCCGAGACCGGCGACCAGCTGGCCCGCTTCAAGGCCGCCGGCTGGGCGGTAAAGGCCGTCGATGGGCACGATTTCGCCAGGATCGCCGCCGCCCTGCGCTGGGCGACGCGACAGGACCGCCCGAGCCTGATCGCCTGCAAGACCAAGATCTCCAAGGGCGCGGGGCCGAAGGAGGGCGATCCGCACAGCCACGGCTACACCCTGTTCGACCCGGAGATCGCCGCGGCGCGCGCCGCCATGGGCTGGACCGCCGAGCCGTTCAGCGTGCCGGACGAGGTGCTGAAGCCCTGGCGCGCCGCCGGTCGCCGGGGAGGGAAGGTCCGCAAGG
>JANXXA010000023.1 GCA_025350885.1 Phenylobacterium sp. | reverse complement strand
CCTTGCGGCGATGGGGCCGTCCACAGATGTCAGTTCCGTCGCCGCCGCGGCAGCCTGATCGAAGGGATGGGGGAGGCCGCCCTGCCGCTTGGCTGACTTAACGTGTCAGTTCCAGGAGTAGCGTTTCCAGAAAGTTAGCGCTAACGTGACGCACTCCAATGAGGACTGCTCTGTGACCAGACCCACGCCGCCTTTAGGATTCATGCCCAATGATTGGCCGCAGGCGAGTCTAGTTGGACGTATAGAGACGCCTGACGGTCCAACTCCCATCCTCTGTCGCGGCGGTCGCCTCGCGGACATGGCTCGGGTCGCACCGACCGTTTCGGCGCTCCTTCATGGGTGGAGGGCTGATCCCCAGGAGGGAAGGGACCTTGGCAACGTCGCGGATTTTGACTTCGGAGCTCAACCGCTGCTGGCCCCTGTCGATCTGCATTGCGTGAAGGCGGCCGGAGTGACGTTCGCCGTTTCGGCTGTCGAGCGGGTGATCGAGGAACGGGCTCGCGGCGATGCGGCCGAAGCGGACACCATCCGTCGCGCCCTCAGTGTGCAGGTCGGCGCAGATATCCGCGCTGTTAAGCCGGGATCGTCGGAGGCCGCGAGGCTGAAGGAGGCGCTGATCGCCGACGGCTTGTGGTCACAGTACTTGGAAGTTGCGATAGGGCCCGATGCGGAGATCTTCACAAAGGCGCCCGTGCTCTCGGCCGTAGGCCACGGCGCGAAGATCGGTGTGCGGTCCGACTCGTCGTGGAACAATCCGGAGCCTGAGGTGGTGCTGGTCTGCGACAATCAGGGCAGGGCGCTTGGCGCCACCTTGGGCAATGACGTGAACCTGCGCGACTTCGAGGGTCGCAGTGCGCTGCTTCTCGGCAAAGCCAAAGACAACAACGCCTCCTGCGCCCTGGGTCCCTTTCTGCGGCTGTTCGACGACAGCTTCACGATCGATGACGTTCGGTCGGCCGAGATCGACTTGGAGATCATCGGCCCGGAGGGCTACCGCCTGACCGGGCGCAGCTCGATGGACCAGATCAGCCGCGACCCGCTCGACCTGGTCCAACAGGCGATGAGCGAGCACCAATATCCCGACGGCTTTGCCTTGTTCCTAGGGACCTTGTTCGCGCCTACCCAGGATCGGGACGCACCCGGCCAGGGCTTCACCCACAAGGTTGGCGATGTCGTGCGGGTTTCCAGTCCACGGCTGGGCGTGCTGCAAAACGAGGTCACGACCTCCAATGCGGCGCCGCCCTGGACCTTCGGAATCGGCGAACTGATGCGGAATCTTGCCGAGCGCGGCCTACTGCAGAAAGTGACCGCCCGATGAGCGAGACCCTTCCCCAGTACATCGGTGGCGAGCGGGTGGCCGCCAACGCGCCCGGCTCGAGCCTCAACCCTTCCAACACCGACGATGTGGTGGCCCGCGTCCCGGCCGGGGGGCGGGCCGAGGTCGACGCCGCGGTCGCCGCCGCGAAGGCCGCGTTTCCGGCCTGGTCCGAGGCCTCGCCCGAGGTTCGCTCCGACCTGCTGGACAAGGTGGGGGACACGCTGCTCAAGCGCCGTGAGGCTGTTGGCCGCCTGCTCGCGCGCGAGGAAGGCAAGACGCTGGCCGAGGGCGTCGGCGAGACCGCGCGGGCCGGCCGCATCTTCAAGTATTTCGCCGGTGAGGCGTTGCGCCGCCACGGCCAGAACCTGGACTCCGTGCGGCCGGGCGTGGAGATCCAGACCTACCGCCAAGCGGTCGGCGTCTATGGACTGATTACCCCCTGGAACTTCCCGATCGCCATTCCGGCCTGGAAGGCCGCGCCGGCGCTGGCGTTCGGCAATACCGTGGTTCTGAATCCCGCCGGCCCGACGCCGGCGACGGCCGCGGCCTTGGCTGAGATCATTTACGAATGCGGCGCCCCTGCCGGGGTCTTCAATATGATCTTCGGTCCAGGCGACATGGGCGCGAAACTGGTCGAGCACAGCGATGTCGACGGGATTTCCTTCACCGGATCGCAAGGCGTGGGTGCTGGGGTGGCTAAGGCGGCGGTCGCGCGCCAAGCTCGCGTCCAGCTGGAGATGGGCGGCAAGAATCCGCTGATCATCCTGGACGACGCCGATTTGGAGCGCGCGGTCCAAGTCGCGCTCGATGGCTCCTTCTTCGCCACGGGGCAGCGCTGCACCGCATCGAGCCGGATCATCGTCACCGATGCCGTCCACGACCGCTTCATCGCCGCCCTCGCCGAAAAGGTCGCGGCGCTCCGGGTGGGTGATGCGCTTCACCCCGAGACCCAGATGGGACCGGCGGTCAGCGAGGAGCAAATGGAGACCAGCTACCGGTATATCGACATCGCGCTGTCGGAAGGCG
>JANXXA010000019.1 GCA_025350885.1 Phenylobacterium sp. | reverse complement strand
CCTGGCCCGCGCCAAGGGCCTGAAGTTCGACATCATGCGCACCTCGTTCTTCCTCAGCCGGCGCACCCTGCTGGCGCGCCGCGGCGGCGGCCTGGGCCACCTGCAGGACCTGTTGTTCGTGTTCCTCACCCGCAACGCCGTCCGCACCGCCGACTTCTTCCAGATCCCGCCCTCCCGCGTGGTCGAACTGGGCGCCCAGGTAGCGTTCTGATCGCGGCATTGCACCTGGCAGCCGCGAGGTATATCTTACATTCGTCTTACCGGAGCCTCAGGATGGCGCGCGCGACCAGGCTGACGACGACGCTCTCCACCAAGGGGCAGGTGATCCTGCCGATGGCTGTCAGACAGCGGCGGAACTGGGATACCGGGACGCGCCTGCTGGTGGAAGAGACCGAGGACGGTGTTCTGCTGCGGCCCGCCCCGGCCTTTGCGGAAACCGCGTCGAAGGACGTGTTCGGGCTGCTCAGGACATCCGGCCCGGCAAAGACCCTTGCGGAGATGGACGCGGCCGTCCTGGCCGAGGCCCGGCGCCATGGTCGCGATTGACACCCCGTGCCTGCAATTGACACCAATGTCATCGTCCGCTGCCTCACCGGCGACGATCCGCGCCAGGCCCGGCGCGCCCGCGCCCTGATCGACACCGAGGCGGTGTTCGTCTCCACGACCGTCATGCTGGAAACCGAATGGGTGCTGAGAAGCGCCTACGGATTCACCGGCGCGCAGGTGTCGCAGGCCCTGATCGCCTTCGCCGGCCTGCCAGGGGTGACGCTTCAGGAGCCGGAGCGCCTGGCCCGGGCCCTGGACTGGGCGACGCGCGGCATGGACTTCGCCGACGCCCTGCATCTGGCGGCGGCCGTGGCGGCGGACGGGTTCCGCACCTTCGACCGGCGCCTGGCCAGGCGCGCGGCCGACCTCGGCGTCGCCGACGTCAGGGTGCTCTGAACCCCGACCGCGCCCCTCAGGCCGCCACCAGCTTCACCCGCGTCCCGCACAGCAACACCTCGCCATCCGCCCCGATCAGGCCGCGCTGCTCGGCTCGCGCGCGGACCTGGGCCACGCTGTGAACGGCGACGTCGAACGCACCCAGCCCCTCGCCCCGGCCGTCGGTGGCGGTGACGAACCGCAGTTCCCCGCCGTCGAGGCCGAGGCGCCAGCCCTCGGCCGTCTGGGCGGCCTCGCGCCCCAGCACGGCGGCCCAGCGGGCGGCCATGGCGCGGGGGTCGTCGCCTTGCAGCTCGGCGCCGACGATGGCCGTGGAGATGTCGGTGCGCACCTGGTCGCGCCAGCGCGCGCCGCCCCACTGCCAGCGGTCCGCCGGGATCATCGCGTCCACCGAGACGATCGCCCCACCCATGTCGCGCGGATGTAGGTGGGTCATCCAGAACCCGTCGCCGTCCAGCTGGTCGACGACCCGGACCCCCTCAGCCTTGATCCGCGCCCGCGCCGGACCGATCTCGTCGGCCTGCAGGATCACCATGTAGCCGCCGTCGCCGCCGCGCTTTTGCAACAGCCGCCCGGCGGTTGTGCCCGGCGCCTTGGGCGCCAGCGCCTCAAGGAAGGTGTCGCCGACCGGCCAGACGGCGTTGGCCAGGCCATATTTCCCGACGCCGGGATCGGCATAGGCGCCGCCCAGGCCCAGCACCTCGACGATGTCCTCGCTCGCCGCGGCCAGGTCCGAGCCCACCAGGGCGATCTGTCGAAGCCGCATCGCGTTCCAATCCGGGGCCAAGCCTGACCCCGGTCCGGGGGCGGGCCGGACTAGAGAACGGGGCTCGGTGGCGGTCAAGCGCCACCCCTGGCGCCCTGGCTGGCGTTTTGCCACCGGTTCGGCTCCTATGACGGCCGACTCGGGGATCGCCATGCTCAGAATTCTTGCCGTCGCCGCGGTGCTCGCCACGCCCGCTGCCGCCTTGGCCCAGGCCACGCCGCTCAGCCCGTTCGCCTCGGGCGTCGAGCAGCAGGCGGCCATGACGGCCG
The DNA here is from genome assembly GCA_025350885.1 of Phenylobacterium sp. Lineage (GTDB taxonomy): Bacteria > Pseudomonadota > Alphaproteobacteria > Caulobacterales > Caulobacteraceae > Phenylobacterium. The sequence continues at coordinate 5,006 of JANXXA010000019.1, read as the reverse complement.
GCGCCACGACTTCCGAGGCCCTGGTCAGGGCCTATCTGGCGCGGATCGCCGAGATCGACCGGGCGGGGCCCAAGCTGAACAGCGTGCTGGCGCTCAACCCGCATGCGCTGGCCGACGCTCGCAAGCTCGACGCCGAGCGCCGCGCGGGCCACGTGCGCGGGCCGCTGCACGGCCTGCCGGTGCTGCTGAAGGACAATATCGAGTCCGACGACGGCACCGCGACCACCGCCGGCTCGCTGGCGCTGATCGACAATGTCACCGGCCGCGACGCGCCGCTGGTGCGCCGGCTGACCGACGCCGGGGCGGTGATCCTGGGCAAGGCCAACCTGTCGGAATGGGCCAACTTCCGCTCGACCCGTTCGATCAGCGGCTGGAGCGGAGTGGCGGGCCTGGTGCGCAACCCCTATTCGCTGGACCGCACGGCCTGCGGCTCCAGCGCCGGGGCCGGCGCGGCCATCGCCGCGGGTCTGGCCACCCTGGCCATCGGCACCGAGACCGACGGCTCGATTACCTGCCCGGCCGCCGCCAACGGGGTGGTCGGCCTGAAGCCCACGGTCGGCCTGGTTTCGCGCACCTATGTGGTGCCGATCTCGCCGGAGCAGGACACGCCCGGCCCGATGACCCGCACCGTCGCCGACGCCGCGGCCATGCTCACCGCCATCGCCGGCTCCGATCCGCTGGACCCCGCCACCGCCCAGGCCAACGCCCACAAGACCGACTATCTGGCCGGCCTGCGTCCCGACGCCCTGCGCGGCGTCCGCGTCGGCGTGCTGCGGATGACCGTCGGCCGCTCGCCGCAGACCGACGCGGTGTTCGAGACCGCGCTCACAGCGCTGCGCAAGGCCGGCGCCGTGCTGGTCGAGGTCAAGGGGCCGGACGAGGCGGCGCTGGGCGAGATCGGAGGCGCCGAAGGCCAGGCCCTGCGGGTCGAGTTCAAGGCGTCGCTGAACGCCTATCTGGCGGCCGCCCCGGCCAGGGTGAAGACCCGCAACCTCGACGACCTGATCGCCTTCAACGCCCATGAGCCGCGCGAGACCCCGCTGTTCGGCCAGGAGATTTTCGAACAGTCCGCCAAGGTTCCGCCGATCACCGATCCGACCTATCTGGCCGGCCGCGCCAAGGCCCGCAAGCTGGCCCGCGACGCCCTGGACAGGATGCTGGCCGACGACAATGTCGAGGTCCTGGTCGGCCCGTCCACCGGCCCCGCCGCCATCGTCGATCCGATCGACGGCAGCCGCAGCCTGGGATCCTATTCGACACTGCCGGCGGTGTCGGGCTATCCGCACCTGACGCTACCCATGGGCGATGTCCTGGGCCTGCCGGTGAACATCTCCTTCATCGGCCCGGCCTGGTCGGAAGCCCGCCTCCTGGCGCTGGGCTTTGCCTTCGAACAGGCGACCCACGCCCGCATCGATCCGCGGTTCCTGCCCAACATCTGGGCGCGCCCGGAATATGCCAGGGTGTTCGATCCGCGCTGAGGGTCTTGCCGAGCCGCGCTTTCACCCCAATTTGAGACCAAGCTTGGCATTGACGTCCAACTGTCATGGTTGAGGGTGCAGGTCCGTTTGGCCAGGTTGTGGAACAGATCGCCCGGCCGGGCCCTTGCCTTGAGGGACGCTCGGCAGCGCGGGCGGGATCAAACAGCTGAGCTGTTCGTTACCCCTTCGGGCGCATTTGCCGACTGGAGAGCTGAGCAGATGTTCGACGCCACAGCGCTCAGCGTCGCCCCGGCCCCGGTCACCGCCCCCGTCACCGCCCCTGGCGCGGAACCGGCGCTGACCTCGACCAGCCCGGCGTCCGGCTTCCATTTGATCGACACCACCATGATGTATGCGCCCCGCTCCGGCGGGGTGAAGCGCTATCTCAGCGCCAAGCGCCAGTGGCTGGAGACCCGCAGGCCGGACATCCGCCATACCCTGGTGGTCCCTGGCGCGGCCACCCGTGCCGAGGCGCCGGGACTGGTCACCGTCGCTGCCGTGCGTCTGCCGTTCGGCGACGGCTACCGCATGCCCGCCAGTCCCGCCCGGTGGGAGACGGTGCTGCGCGGTCTGGCGCCCGACGTCATCGAGGCCGGCGATGTGTTCGTGCCCGGCCACGCGGCGATGGACGCCGGCCAGGCCCTGGGCGTGCCGGTGGTCGGCGTCTGCCACACCGATGCCCCGACGCTGGCGGCCCTGCACCTGGGCGACTGGGCCGAACAGCCGACGCTCAACCTGTGGGCCCAGGCCTACCGGCGCTTCGACCAGGTGGTGGCGCCCAGCCGCCACACCGCGGCCCGGCTGGCCGAGGCCGGCGTCGAGCGCGTCGCCGTGCTGCCGTTGGGGGTCGACACAGAGCTGTTCCATCCCGCCCGGGGTGACCGCGCCGCCCTGCTGCGCCGCCTCGATTTCCCTGCCGATAGCCGCCTGCTGGTGTTCGCCGGCCGCCCGGCGCGGGAAAAGAACATCGACGCCATGGTGGCCTGCGTCGAACGGCTGGGCGACCCCTATCGGCTGGTGCTGATCGGGGCCGGCCGCGATTCACAAGAAAGCGCCCGCGTCGCCTGCATCGACTTCGAACGCCAGCCCGAGACCCTGGCCGGCGTGATCGCCAGCTGCGACGCCTTCCTGCACGCCAACGAGAACGAGATCTTCGGCCTGGTGGTGCTGGAAGCCATGGCCGCCGGCCTGCCGGTGGTCGGACCCGACAAGGGCGGCGTCGGCGAACTGATCGACGAGGGCGTCGGCCAGCTGGCCGCCGGCGTCGATCCGGCCAACCTGGCGCAGGCCGTCGAGGCGCTGTTTGCCCGCGACCTGGGCGCCCTGAAGCTCGCCGCGCGCCGCCGCGCCGAGACCCGCCACAGCTGAGACCACACCTTCGAGGGCCTCACCCGCCTCTACGCCCAGCTGATGGCCCGCCATCCGCTGCGCGCGCCCTTGAGGCTCAGCGCGTAGGCGCTACCGCCCCGTCGGCATGTCCTTGAAAGCCACGTCCTTGTCGACGCGGATGTCACCCGGCAGGCCCAGGACGCGCTCGGCGATGATGTTTTTGAGAATCTCGTCGGTGCCGCCGGCGATCCTTAAACCCGGCGCGAACATCACCGAACTCTGGAACGCTCCCTTCAGCGGCGCCAGGTCCGGGTCGTCGATAATGCCGAACTGGTCCAGCATCTCCAGCGCCTCGTTGCCCAGTTCCTGCATCTGCACGGCCGAGACGATCTTGCCGATCGAACTTTCCGGCCCTGGCGTCTGGCCGCGCGACAGGGCCGTCATGGTGCGGTTGCGGGTGTGCTTCAGCCCCTCGGCCTGGACATACCAGTCGGCCAGCTTTTCGCGCAGGGCCTGGTCCTTGATCGCCGGCGCGCCGTCGAAGCCGGCGACATTGCGCGCGGCCTCCATGAACTCCGCCCAGCCCGCGCCGCTCGCCCCGCCCACCGCCAGCCGCTCGTTCATCAGGGTGACCAGGCTGACCTTCCAGCCGTCATCCACCGCCCCCAGCCGCTGGCTGTCCTTGACCCGCACGCCCTCGAAGAACACCTCGTTGAACCCCGAGCCGCCCGACATCTGGTGGATCGGTTTCACCTCGACGCCGGGATCATGCATGTCGATCCAGAACATCGTCAGGCCCTTGTGCTTGGGCGCGTCGGGGTTGGTGCGGCAGATGACGATGCCGTAGTCGGAGAACTGGGCGCCGGTTGTCCACACCTTTTGGCCCGAGATCAGCCAGTCGCCGGAGCCGTCGTCGGCCCGCACCGCCTTGGTCCGCGCCGCCGCCACGTCCGAGCCGCCCGAGGGCTCGGAGAACAGCTGGCACCAGATCTCCTCGCCGCGGATCGCCGGGCCGGAGAAGCGCGCCTTGGTCGCCTCGTCGGCGAAGTTCATCAGCGTCGGCACGCACATGCCCAGGCCGATCTGGAACGGGTTGGGCGGGATCGGATACTTGGCCTCCTCGGCGGCGAAGATCACGTTCTGGATCGGGTTGCCGCCCTGCCCGCCCCAGGCCGGCGGCCAGGTGATGCAGGCGTAGCCGGCGGCGGCCTTGCTGGCCTGCCAGGCCTTGGACGCGGCCATCGATCCCCCGCCTTCGCCGTCGTCGGTGGACGCGCGACGGGGCGCGTTGGCCTCCAGCCAGGTCCGAACCTGGGCGCGGTAGGCGGCTTCTTCGGGGCTGTCGTTGAAGTCCATGATTTATCTCACCGCTTCCTCGATTTGCTTGATCGTCCAATCGGGTCCGATGCAAAGATCCTGGAACCCTGGCCGCGAGGGCTGAGGCCTCGCGCACATCGCCGTCACGACACCGGTTACGCACCGTTTTCGCGCGAGGTACTTGGGCTCGCGGGGAGACCAGTCGATCGCCACAGAATGGCGGCCGTCGTTCTTTCGATCAGCAATAAACTGCCGCTCGCGGCCATTGGACGCCCAGCCGCAGACCCTGACACTCTTGCCTTCATATCGCGCGGGATAAGCCTCGATGTCGGATATTCTCGTCATTTGCAGTGAAGCGGCGGCAACCGCGAAGAGAAGGGTCGCGATCACGCCGCGTTCCTCCGTTCCAGCTGGCTGACCAGCCGTTCCTTCCAGACCCGGGGGGCGCCGGCCACCAGGCTGAGCTGACGCGAGCGTCGGTAGTAGAGATGGCAGTCCACCTCCCAGGTAAAGCCGATGCCGCCGTGGGTCTGGATGCTTTCCTTCGAGGCGAACCAGAAGGCTTCGGACGCGGCGATCCGCGCCGCGCTCGCCGCCACCGGCAGTTCCGGCGCGTCGGAGTTGAGCGCCCAGGCGCCATAGTAGGCGTTGGAGCGCGCCAGCTCGTTCTTCACATAGATGTCGGCCAGCTTGTGCTTGATCGCCTGATAGGAGGCGATGACCCGGCCGAAGGCGAAGCGTTCCAGCGCATAGGCCCGGGCCATCTCCAGGCATTTGTCGGCGCCGCCGCACTGCTCGAAGGCCAACAGCACCGCGGCGCGGTCGAGGATCTGTTCCAGCAGGGCGAAACCCTCCCCCGCCGGTCCCAACCGCCGGGCCGGG
>JANXXA010000009.1 GCA_025350885.1 Phenylobacterium sp. | reverse complement strand
CCGCGCAGGGCGACGATATGGCGGATGCCGCCGTCCCAGTAGCCGCCGATCACCTCATCGACCTCGGCGCGGCTGGCCTCGACGCAGGTCAGGTGCGCGGCGGGCCGCAGCGTCGTCTCCTTCAGCATGCGCAGGACGGTGCGATGGGTGCGGTCCCGCGTCGAGCCGCCGGCGCCATAGGTCACCGAGACGAAGGTCGGGTCCAGAGGCTCGAGCCTGCGGATGGCCTCCCACAAGGTCTCCTCGGCCTCCGGCGTTTTCGGCGGCGAAAACTCGAACGACACGCCGGGACGTGACGCCAGACCGGCGCCGGCGCGGGCGATGGGGCCAAGGACCCGGTCGCCGAAATCGCTTTCGCGGCGTCTCATGCGGCGCGCCTTTGCCGCTCGCGGCTGCGCTCGGCGGTCCAGATCTTCACGGTGAGGCCTTCCTTGCGGACGGGCGGCAGGGCGGTGACGCGCACCTTGGAGAGGCCGGCATCGGCCAGCCAGCGGGCCATCTCCGGCTCGGCGAACCCCAGGCGGCGGTGCTGGTGCTGTTCGCGCAGGAACTCCAGGCCGTGCGGCGCGAAGTCGGCGATGATCAGCTTGCCGCCGGCGGCCACCAGGCGCCCGGCTTCGCGCACGGCCGCGGCCGGATCGGCCAGGTAGTGCAGCACCTGGTGGACGACGACCAGGTCGGCGCTCTCGGTCGGCAGCCGCGTGCTGACAATGTCGCCATGGCGCAGTTCGCAGAGCTCGAGCCCCGCCTCGGTCACCCGGTTGCGGGCGAGGTTGAGCATCTGGTGCGACAGGTCCAGGCCCAACGCGGCCTGGGCGTGCGGCCCCAGCAGCGTCAGCATCCGGCCGGTGCCGGAGCCCAGGTCCACCAGCCGCCGGAACGGTCCGCGCCCGGCCGCCTTCAGGATGGCGGCCTCGACATCGGTGTCGGAGACATAGAGCGCGCTGATCTCATCCCAGCGCGCGGCGTTGCGGGCGAAATATTCGCCGGCGTCGGCGGCGCGTTCGGCCCTGACCGCGGCCAGCCGCTCGAAGTCCCGCGCCAGGCCGGCGTCGGCCTGATCGGTCCGCGCTAGGATCTCAGCGACCAGATCCCCCGCCGCGCCCGCGCCGGTCAGCCGATAGAACACCCAGGCGCCATCCGGAAAGCGCTCAACCAGGCCCGCCTCGGCCAGCAGCTTCAGGTGCCGCGACACCCGTGGCTGGCTCTGGTCGAGAACGCGGGAAAGTTCGAGCACGGCCAGTTCTTCGCGCGCCAGAAGTGCTAGGATGCGCAGGCGCGTCGGTTCGCCCGCCGCGCGCAGCACATCGATCACCTGGCCTGCCGAAAGTCTCATCGCGCCACATAAAGATATGCTTATGTCTTTATGTCAAGTTGCTTGTGGCGATGGCGGCTCCCAAAGCTCGATCTTCACCCCCGCCGGATCCATCAGCCAGCCAAAGCGGCCGTACTCGCCGTCGACGACGTCCCCCACCGGCTCGGCGCCGGCCGCCCGGGCCTTGGCCAGCACGCCCTCCAGGTCGTCGAAGATGTAGTTGACCATGAAGGGCGCGGTGGATGGCGCGTAATAGTCGCTGTCGGCGGCGAAGACGCTCCAGTTGCCGTGGCCCGTCGCGGGATGCGGCCAGATCACCCCGCCCCAGTCCTGGATGTCAAAGCCCAGGACCCGGGCGTACCAGTCGCGCACGGCCTGCGGATCGGCCGCCTTGAAGAACACCCCGCCGATGCCCAGCACCTTGGCCATTTGCTCATCCTCCTAACCCGTCACCATCGGTACGGGGCTGGCCAGCGCCTCACCAGCCAGGAACTTCTGCACATTGTCGATCGCCTGGGCGACCATCAAGGGTATGGCCTCGTTGCTGGAGCCGGCGGTGTGGGTGGTCAGGACGGCGTTCGGAACCTGCGCCCAACGTTCGGCCGGAGTCGGCTCCTGGACAAAGACATCGAGGGCCGCGCGCCACAGCCGCCCGTCTTTCAGCGCCGCGATCAGGGCGTCTTCGTCAATCAGCGCGCCACGGCCGACGTTGACGATCATGCCCTTGGGCCCCACCGCCTCGATCACCTTGGCTGAAATCATGCCCCGGTTGGCGGCCTCGGCGCGGGCGCAGACCACCAGGATGTCACTGGCTTCGGCGAGCGCGAGCAGGCTCTCCGCGCGCGGCCAGGGAGCCTCGTCGTTGGGCCGGGGTCCCCACCATTGCACGTTCAGCCGCAGGGCCTGCGCCCGTCTGGCCACCGCCGCGCCGATGTGGCCCAGGCCCACCACGCCCAGGGTCCTGCCCCCCAGGCTGGGCTGCGAACCGATGCGCGATTCCTGCGCCCAGCGGCCCTCGCGCACGATCCGGTCCAGCGCCGGGATATTGCGCCAGGCCGACAGCATGAGCGCGATGGCGTGATCGGCGACGTCCTCGGCGTTCAGGCCCCGCGCATGGGTGACCTCGATGCCGTTTGCCCGGCACCACGCCACGTCGATCCCGTCGTAGCCGACGCTGACGCAGGCGATCAGCCCCAGCGCCGGCAGGCCCGCCAGGAACTCAGCCGTCAACACCACCTCGCCCGCATGGACGATGGCCCGCACGCGCGGCCGCTCGCCGTCGGTGAGCTCCCAGGCGCGCGCGGTGGTCAGGCCGCCCCCACGGAAGGCCGGCTCCAGCACCGTCAGGAACGGCACGGCGATCAGGGCCAGGGGTGCAGACATGCGGGGGGCGGGCTCGATCCACGGGGACGGCCCCTCCTATAGCCGAGCCCGCCGCCCACCCAAGCTTGACTTCGAGAACGCCGGTCTTCAGTAAGACCCCAGGTGAGCGGCGGCGGCCGGGAAAACATTCGCTCACCGATGCACCGTCAGTCGCTTGGGCGACCGGCGGCCCTGCGGTCGCGCGACCGCGACCAGCCGTATGCGAACTTCCCCATGACCTCCAAAAGCCCGCTCTGGCGACACCGCGACTTTCTTCGCCTGTGGTCGGCCCAGACCGTCTCCGATTTCGGCGCCCGCATTACCCGCGACGGCCTGCCGATGATGGCGGTGATGGCGCTCAGCGCCTCGGCCCCGCAGCTCGGCCTGCTGGCGGCGCTGGCGTCAGGCGCCGGCCTGATCGTCGGCCTGGCGGCGGGCGATTTCGTCGATCATTCGCCCAAGCGCCCGATCCTGATCGCCACCGACCTGGTCCGCGCGGCGATCCTCTTGACCCTGCCGCTCGCGGCGTGGCTGGGGTTTGTCTCGATGCTGCAGGTCTATGCCGCCGCGGCCCTGGTCACGGCGGCGAGCGTGCTCTTCGACATCGCCGATCACGCCTACCTGCCCGGGCTGGTCGGCAAGCCGCTGGTCACCGACGCCAACGCCAAGATCAGCGTCAGCGAATCGCTGGCCGAGATGGGCGGCCCGGCCTTGGCCGGCGTGCTCTTCCAGTGGCTGACCGCGCCCATCGCCGTCATCTTCAACGCCGGCGCCTATCTCGTCTCGGCCCTGATCCTCGCCGGCATCCGCACGCCGGAGCCGGCGCTCGACCTGACCCGCCAGCGGCGCGGCTGGGTCGATGGCGTGGTCACCGGCGCGCGCGCCGCGTGGGGCGAGCCGCGCGTGCGGATCCTGCTGATCATGACCGGTGTCGGCGGCCTGTTCGGCGGATTCTTCAGCGCGCTCTACGTCGCCTTCGCGCTCCGCGGCCTCGGCTTGAGCCCCGCCATGTTGGGCCTGGGGATCGCCACGGGCGGGGTCGGCGCGCTCGCGGGCTCGCTGCTGGCCCAGCCGATCGCGCGGCGGATCGGCGTCGGTCCCGCCATCTGCGTCACCGGTGCGCTCTCGGCGCTGGGCACCATGATCCTGCTGCTGTCGCCGGCGACGCCGGTGGGCGCGATGACCGGCCTGATGGTCTCGCAGTTCCTCGGCGACGCATTCGGCGTCGTCCCGCTGATCCTGGCCTCCAGCCTGCGCCAGATCATCCTGCCGCAGACCCTGCTCGGCCGCGTCGGCGCGACCTTCCGCGCGGTCAGCGGCGCGGCGGTCGTCATCGGCGCCCTGACCGGCGGCGCGCTGGGCCAGGCCATCGGCCTGCGCGCGACCCTGCTGGTCGCCATCGCCGGCCTGCTGATCGGGCCGCTGCTGGGCGCGTTTTCGCCGCTTCGAGCGGTCCGGGAAATGCCGTCCTGATCTCGGACCGCATAGCTCCTCTCCCCCTTGCGGGGAGAGGTCGGGAGTGGGGGTGCCGGCTCGGCGTTCCAGGGGCCGTGCGGCCGGCTCACAGCTTGCACCCCCACCCCTGACCCCTCCCCGCAAGGGGTAGGGGAGCGCGACAGGACCGGCGAAAGTTGAATGTTGAGCGGTCCTAGGCTCCGACTATCCACCCCGGCGTCAGGGTCGAAAACCGCACGCCGACCAGGATCATCTGGTCGCCGGACCCCAACCCGCGGGAACGCTACCCGGAGGTCAAGCTGGCCCCCTAGTGGATAGAACCTGACACTTGAGCCCCATCGGGCTTGCACGCCGAATCGTTGGGTGACGCGAGCCGATTGTCCGGTTGCAGGCAATCCTCCAACGGTGAAAATCGACCCATCTGAGCCGTTGGGAACGTCCGGTTCCGGGCAACGGGTTCTAGACCCCACGCTCAGCCGTGACCCTGCGCCTTTGCCAGTTCCGCCCGCTCAGCTAGGTCAGGTCCATGGTGGCGGCGGCGTTGTATTTCGCCATCGCCTCTGCGGTCCTGTTCAGTCTGGCCAGCGCCTGCCCCCATT
>JANXXA010000595.1 GCA_025350885.1 Phenylobacterium sp. | reverse complement strand
CCTCCTAGGAGGCCAGGCCACCGGAAACCGCCGTTCGCGCGTGATTTGGGTCAATGATGGACGCGGCCGCAGTTCGGCGCCGGCGCGCGATGACGGCCCGCCTTCGTCACTGTGACCCACGTTTCTCAGGGGCGTGCCGCGTCGCTTGCTCGGGGACTCGGCGCGGCCGGCCCTGCGGGCGGGCGCCCCTGAACGGCGGCGGGTTCATGGTAAGGCGGGCGCACGTCAGGGACGGGGCCACACCCCGCCAGGACCCACGACGCCAGGATCGCTGAGAGAGCACCCTTTACAGCCGAAATTAGCATGCTCGCGGTCACCGTTGATCGACGTGAACGATACCGCTATTCGCGGTTCGGCCGTCCCGGAGCGACGTCAGGCCGGCTCTATCGGGACGGTCTTGGTTTCGGCGTCGGATCGGCGCGGCGCGACAATCTTCAAGACACCGTCGGCCATGGTGGCCTTGATCTTACCGCCGTCGACGCTGCGCGGAAGGTGGATCGAGCGGCTGAACTCACCGTAGCTCCGCTCGCCAACGCGATAGGCGCGGTGCTTGGTGACTTGGTGCGCCTTCTTGTCTCCGCTGACGATCAGCATGTCCCCATCGACCGTGATCGTCACGTCTTCACGCGAGAGGCCCGGCAGCTCAAGGGTGATCTCGAGGCCATGCTTGGTTTCGACCGCGTCCATGCAGGGGGCCATGCTGAAGGCCGCGATCGCCTGCCAGCCCTCGCCGAGCTGGTCGAACAGGCGGTTGAATTCGCGTTGCAGCGGCGTGAACGCATGCGCGGCGGAGTGTTGCAGGCGCGGCAACAAGTCCTTGGTCGGGGTATGAACGGTCATGGGAGCCTCCAGATGAACATCGAGGCCCAATTCAGCACCGTTCCGGCCTCACGCCTTGCGCTGGATCAAATCGGCGGATTTCGAGGCTCAGCTCGTGGTGACGCCTCCAGGTTCTTGAAATAGCTGCGCATCGCAACTCCATCGGGCCCCCGCTTCCTCGGGCAGCAAGTGCGCGCGGCTAGGCGCCCTCCTCCGGGACCGGATGGCGCAGCACAGCGAAGACCGCAGCCAGGAGACACCCGGCCACGATGCCCGTCGTCAGGTCCCGCGCCACCGTAAGGGTGAAGGTCGCCAGGACCACGGAGGCGGAGCGCCCCTCGTGTAGTAGTCGGATGAATTCCGCCTTCTCCGCCATGTTCCAAGACACGACAAGGAGCACGCCCGCCAGGGCGCCCAGCGGAACGTAGGCGACGAGGGGCGCCGCGAGGGCCAGGAAAAGCAGCAGGAACACGCAGTGCAGGAGGCCGGATACCGGACTTCGCGCGCCTGCGCGCACATTGGTCGCGGTGCGGGCGATGGTTCCGGTGACACAGATCCCGCCGAACAAGGCCGACGCCATGTTCGCGACGCCCTGAGCGACCAGTTCCATGTTCGACCGATGCTTCCGGCCAATCATCCCGTCGGCCACCTTGGCGGACAGCAGGCTTTCGACGGCGCCGAGGAGCGTGAAGGACAGGGCCGCCGGCAGGACGCTGACGCTCAGACTCCAATTCATCGGCGGCAGTGCGGGCATGGACAGGCCAGCGGCCATGGCCCCAAAGCGGGCGCCGATGGATTCCACGGGGAGCCGGAACACCACGGCCGCGAGGGTCGCGGCCACCACGGCGATCAGCATGCCGGGCCAATGAGGTCGTGCGGCGCGCATAGCGAGAATTGAGGCGGCCACTGACAGCCCGATGCCAAGGCTTGCGGGATTGAACGTTTGGGCCGCTGCGCCGAGCGCGGCGAGCTTGGGGAACAACGCCTCTGGCTCCGGACCCTGCAGCCGCAGGCCCGCCAAGGCCTTCAGCTGGCTTGAGGCGATCGTCACCACAATGGCGCAGGTGAAACTGACGGTTACCGCGTGCGGGATGTGCCGCACCAGGGAGCCGAGGCGCAGGAGCCCGAGCAAAACGAGTAGCGCGCCGGACAGTAGGACGGCCACGAGAAGGCCTTCTACGCCAAATCTCGCCGCGGTAGCCGCGACAAGCACGATGAAGGCGCCCGCAGGGCCGCCGATCTGGACACGGCTGCCACCGAGAAGCGAAACGATGAAACCGCCGACGATGGCGGCATAGAGCCCGCGATCAGGGGAAACCCCCGACGCCACGGCGATGGCCATAGACAAGGGCATGGCGACGACAGCCACGGTGAGCGCCGCCGCCGCATCTTGCCTCAGGTCGGGAAAGCCGTAGCCTTCCTGTAGGACGCTGATCAGCTTCGGACGATATAGATGTGAGGTGGCAGCGCCGTCTGGCATCCCGAACCCGTCTGTTTGCAAACAGCTTCGGGGGCCACCGCTGCCACCGCCATGATATCGATCAATCCCTCACGCCACGGCGCGGGAGATCGTCCACGTGGCGCGCTGTCCAGTTCTTACTTCCGGCGATTGCCGCCGAAGGACGTGCGCGATCCCTGCAGAGGGCGCGTCGCCGGAAGGAGGAGGTTTGGGTCGGCAGGTTCATCGATGCATCCCGCCACCCTCCGCAAGGAGCCCTCAACCTTGGCCGATGAAGAACTCAATCGCTGGCTGGCGTTTCCGGCGGGCGATCTACCCGCTTTGGCGATGTGCAGGATGAGATCCAGCGGGGCTAATTCTCCGACGGGAGCGAAGGGGGCCGGCTACGACCTTGATGCCGCCAGCGCGACCTCGGTCTTTGGCAGTCGTCGCGACCGCTTCGCTATTGCGTAACTTTTTGTAGCGACGCCGCGCATCCCGTGGCCAATCGCATCCCC
>JANXXA010000585.1 GCA_025350885.1 Phenylobacterium sp. | reverse complement strand
GGCCGCCGGCGCGCCGATCATCGTGGCGATCAACAAGATCGACAAGCCGGGCGCCGATCCGACCCGGGTGATCAACGAACTGCTGCAGCACGAGATCGTCGTCGAGAGCCTGGGCGGCGAAACCCAGGTCATCGAGGTCTCGGCCAAGGCAAAGACCGGGCTCGACAACCTGCTGGAAGCCATACTGCTGCAGGCCGAGGTGCTCGACCTGAAGGCCAATCCCGACCGCGTCTCCGACGGCGTGGTGATCGAGGCCAAGCTGGACAGGGGCCGCGGCGCCGTCTCCACCGTGCTGGTCAAGCGCGGCACCCTGCGGCGCGGCGACATCGTCGTTGCCGGTGACCACTGGGGCAAGGTTCGCGCCCTGCTCAACGAGCGTGAGGAACAGGTAACCGAGGCCGGTCCGTCCGTGCCGGTGGAGATCCTCGGCCTCGACGGAACCCCGGCCCCGGGCGATCCCTTCGCGGTGGTCGAGAACGAAGCCCGCGCGCGTGAGCTCACCGCCTATCGCGTCCGCGTCAAGCGCGAGAAGGCTGGAGCGCCCGCCCAGGGCAACTCGCTGGCCGAGATGATGTCGAAGATCACCGACAAGAAGGCCTCCGAACTGCCGCTGGTGATCAAGGCCGATGTGCAGGGCTCGGTCGAGGCCATCGTCGGCTCACTGGAAAAGATCGGCACCGAAGAGGTCCGGGCCCGGATCATCCTGTCGGGCGCCGGGGCGATCAGCGAAAGCGACGTCATGCTGGCCAAGGGTGCGAACGCCGCGATCCTCGGCTTCAACGTCCGCGCCTCGAAACAAGCCCGCGACCTGGCCGAACGCGAGGGCGTGGAGATCCGCAACTACGCGATCATCTACGACCTGCTGGACGACATCAAAGGCGTGCTCTCGGGCATGCTGGCGCCGATCCAGCGCGAGACCTTCCTCGGCAACGCCGAGGTGTTGCAGGCGTTCGACATCTCCAAGATCGGCCGCGTGGCCGGCTGCCGGGTTACCGAAGGCGTGGTCCGCAAGGGCGCTCGCGTCCGGATCATCCGCGCCGACATCGTGGTGCTGGAACTGGGCACGCTGCAGACGCTCAAGCGCTTCAAGGACGAGGTCGATCAGGTCCAGTCGGGCACCGAATGCGGCATGGCCTTCGCCGGCTTCCAGGACATCAAGGCCGGCGACACCATCGAGTGCTTCACCCTTGAAGAGGTCAGGCGCACGCTGTAGCCGCGCGCTATCCTGCGCGCTGGACGTTGAGGAGACCCGTCATGCGCGCCGTCCTGCCGATCCTTGCCGCCGCCCTGACCCTGAGCGCCTGCGCCTCGGTGCAGCGTCTGGATGCGGCCAACGACGTCCACGCCCTCCTGGTGTCGATCCGCGACAATGATGGGGCGGCCTTCGACGCCCACGTCGATCACGACGCTCTGAAGCGGGAGCTTTCCGCCAAGCTCGCCGAGCGGATCGGCAAGGATGAGAAGATGAAGGGCCTGGCCCGGCTGCTCGGCCCCTCGGTGATCGATTTCGCCGACCAGGCGCTGGTGCAGCCGAAGACCTTCCGCACGGTGGCCGAACAGTACGGCTACCGGTCCGACACCAAGATCCCCAGCGCCGTCGCCATCGCCGCGGCGCTGAAGACCCTGCCGGACGGTCGCGTCTGCGCAACGAAGAAAAAGGACGGCCCCTGCGTCCTGACCTTCACCAAGGAGAACGGCGCCTGGAAGCTGACCAGCTTCGACGGCGATTTCTCCACCCTGCGCCTGAAGCTCTGAGCGCCTCGCGGTCACAATGAAGCCGGGCTGACACGGGAAAGCGGGGGCGGTCAGTCGCCCGACGCTGGACTCGGCGTCCGCGGCCCCCTAGAAGCGCGCCCTTCCCTGCGTCGGCGCGTCCGATCCGCGTCCCAGGCCCTTGCGAGCTGCTGTCATGAAACGTCCCCCCGCGCCCACCCGCGCCGCGCCGCGTGGCCCGTCCCAGCGCCAGCTGCGCGCCGGAGAGCTGATGCGCCACGCCCTGGTGGAGATCCTCCGCGCCGATGAGATCCGTGATCCGGTGCTCTCCGGGGCGTCGGTGACTCTCACCGAAGTGCGGATGAGTCCGGACCTGCGCAACGCCACCATTTTCGTCGAGCCGCTCGGTGGCGGCGAGCGATCGCATGAGATCGTCAAGGCGCTGAACCGCAACCACAAGTTTCTGCGTGGGCGCCTGGGCCACGCCATCGACATGAAATTCACCCCGGAGCTGAAGTTCCTGCACGACGAAAGCTTTGACCAGGCCGCGCGGATGAACCGGCTGTTCCAGGACCCCCGCGTCGCCCAGGACCTGGCGCCGGACGCCCCCGGTGACAGCTTAGGAGATCAGGACTAGTGGGACGCCGCCGCAAGGGCGACGCGGTCTCCGGCTGGATCTGTCTGGACAAGCCCTACGACCTGACCTCGACCCACGCGGTCAGCCGCGTGCGCCGCGCCTTCAACGCCCAGAAGGCCGGCCACGCCGGCACGCTCGACCCGCTGGCCACCGGCATCCTGCCCATCGCGCTCGGCGAGGCGACCAAGACGGTTCCGTTCCTGGTCGACGCTGACAAGGCCTATCGCTTCACCATCGCCTGGGGCCGCACCACGGCCACTCACGACCGCGAGGGCGAGACCGTCGCGCAGTCGGAGGTGCGACCCACGCTTGCCGAGATCGAGGCGGCCCTGCCGACCTTTGTCGGTGACATCAGCCAGGTTCCTCCGGCCTATTCGGCGATCAAGGTGGCCGGCGAGCGAGCCTACGATCTGGCCCGCGCCGGCGAGGTTTTCGAACTGGCGGCGCGTATCGTCACGGTCCATTCCGCCCGCGTGGCCGTTGCGCCCGACACTGACCATGTGACCCTCGAAATCGCCTGCGGCAAGGGCACCTATGTGCGCGCGATCGTCCGCGATCTGGCCCTGGCGCTGGGCGCCTGCGGGCACGTCAGCGACCTGCGCCGGACCCGCGTCGGCAGCTTTGATGAAGCGTCCGCCGTGACGCTGGAAATGCTTGAGGATTTAGGGCATAAGGCCCGCCAGTCGGAGCTATTGCTTCCGGTCGAGACCGCCCTGGACGACATCCCGGAGCTGGCCGTGACCGCCGAAGACGCATTCCGACTGAAGCAGGGACGCGCTATCGTTCTCGTTCCCCGACAGGTCGAAGCTGTGAAAGCCAGGCTCAAACCCGGCTCGCGCACCGTTTCAGCCATGGCGGGCGGGAGGGTTGTGGCGCTCT
Organism: Phenylobacterium sp.; assembly: GCA_025350885.1. Classification (GTDB taxonomy): domain Bacteria; phylum Pseudomonadota; class Alphaproteobacteria; order Caulobacterales; family Caulobacteraceae; genus Phenylobacterium. Next base: position 2,050 of record JANXXA010000585.1, on the reverse strand, counting down.
GCGAGATGCGCGCGGGACGGCTCGAACCCTCGCGGGTCTTTCTTTTGGAGAGCGGAGACTGATCGATGTCGATTACGGCCGAACGCAAGGTGGAAGTTATCAAGACCCACGCCCGCGGTGACGCGGATACGGGCAGCGCCGAAGTGCAGGTGGCGATCATGTCCGAACGGATCGCCAACCTGACCGAACACTTCAAGACCCACAAGAAGGACAACCACTCGCGCCGCGGGCTCTTGAAGCTCGTGTCCGCCCGGCGGTCGCTCCTGGATCACCTGAAGACGTCCGATGTGGACCGCTATCAGAAGCTGATCGAGACCCTCGGCCTGCGCCGCTAGGGTTTTGCCAACGGCGCGGTCGTCTGGAGCCTGGCTCCAGCCGCCCAGGCCGGACGAGTTTATCGCCGCTCCCTCGCATCAGGCCGGGGGATCCATGCGGCTCAAGGCGACCCCTGTCGGGCCGCCGATACGCCGAGGGCTCCAACGAAGTCCTCATCGCCTGTTCATCTGGAGAGGATTTCGGAAGACCGATCCCTGTCCGCCCCGCCGGGAATACGCCCGCCGGATAGAAAGAGACGACAAATGTTCGACATCAAACGCAAGACACTCGAGTGGGGCGGCAAGACGCTGACGCTCGAAACCGGCCGCATGGCGCGTCAGGCTGACGGCGCGGTGCTGGCCACCTATGGCGAGACGATGGTCCTCGCTACCGCGGTGTTCGCCAAGACCGCCAAGCCCGGCCAGGACTTCTTCCCGCTGACCGTGAACTATCAGGAAAAATTCTACGCCGCCGGCAAGATCCCCGGCTCCTTCCCCCGCCGCGAAGGCGCGCCGAGCCAGAAGGAAACCCTGACCAGCCGCCTCATCGATCGTCCGATCCGGCCGCTGTTCGTCAAGGGCTTCAAGAACGAGGTGCAGGTGGTCTGCACCGTGCTCGCCCACGACCTTGAGAACGATCCCGACATCGTCGCCCTGGTCGCGGCCTCGGCGGCCCTGGTGATCTCCGGCGCCCCGTTCATGGGACCGATCGCCGGCGCCCGCGTCGGCCTGGTCAACGGCGCCTATGTGCTCAATCCGACCATCGAGGAGATGAAGGACAGCCGGATGGACCTGGTGGTCGCCGGGACCCATGACGCCGTCATGATGGTCGAGTCCGAGATCCAGGAACTTTCGGAAGATGACGTCCTCAAGGGCGTTATGTTCGCCCACGCCGGCATGCAGCCGGTGATCGACGCGATCATCGCGCTGGCCGACCATTCCGCCAAGGAGCCCTTCGACTTCAAGCCGGACGACACCGACGCCATCAAGGCCGACGTGAAGAAGCTGATCGGCAAGGATCTCGCCGCCGCCTACAAGATCGTCGCCAAGGGCGAGCGCCAGGACGCGGTCGGCAAGGCCAAGGCCAAGGCCACCGAGAAGTTCGGCAAGTCCGACGCCAATCCGACGGGCGTCAGCCCCGACAAGCTGGGCGGCGTGTTCAAGGAACTGGAAGCCGACGTCGTCCGCCGCAACATCCTGGACACCGGCATCCGCATCGACGGCCGCAAGGTCGATCAGGTCCGCCAGATCGTCTCGGAAGTCGGCGTTCTCAGCCGCGCCCACGGCTCGGCGCTGTTCACCCGCGGCGAGACCCAGGCCCTGGTCGTGGCCACGCTCGGCACCGGCGACGACGAGCAGCTGATGGATGCGCTCGACGGCAAGTACTATGAGAAGTTCATGCTGCACTACAATTTCCCCCCCTTCTCGGTGGGTGAAACGGGCCGCATGGGCGCGCCGGGCCGTCGTGAAGTCGGCCACGGCAAGCTGGCGTGGCGGGCGATCCGCCCGATGCTGCCCAGCGTCGAGGACTTCCCCTACACCATCCGCCTGGTCTCGGAGATCTTCGAGTCCAACGGCTCGTCCTCCATGGCCTCGGTCTGCGGTTCGTCGCTGGCCCTGATGGATGCGGGCGTGCCCTTGAAGAAGCCGGTCTCCGGCATCGCCATGGGCCTGATCCTCGAGGCGGACGGGTTCGCCGTGCTCTCCGACATCCTGGGCGACGAGGATCACCTGGG
>JANXXA010000567.1 GCA_025350885.1 Phenylobacterium sp. | reverse complement strand
CTAAGCGCCGTCCACCCCTCGCTGGTCCATGTCTGGATGCCGCCCTACGGGACCGGGGGCACCTGGAGCCAGCTGGCGCCGCATCACAGCCTGCTGACCGCGCTCAGCGGCGTGGCGTTCCGGCAAGGCGCCTATGGCGACCAGCCGGTGCATCTGATCCTGCCGCTGCTGTGGTACGGCCAGGGCGTGCTTGGCGCTTCGGCGATCGGCGCGGCGCTCCTGGAGCGGACGCGGAGCGGCAAGGGCCAGGCGGTCGTGGTCAGTGGCCTGCACGGCGTCTCGGAGGTCTCCGGCCCGGTCCGCGTGCTGGACGCCGCACCGCTGCCGCGCGGCCAGCCGCTGGGCGCGAGCCCCAGCTACCGGCTCTATCAGTGCGGGGACGGCCAGTGGTTCTTCCTGGGGACGCTGTTCGCCAACTTCTACCTGCGGCTCTTCGAGGCCCTGGGCATCGCCGACCGCTGGGACGAGCTGGCGCTGGACCCGCCGCTGGCCCGCGACACCCTGGTCGCGATATTCGCCACCCGAGCGCGCAACGAATGGCTGCGGATCCTGCAGGACCATGGGGTTCCCTGCGCCCCCGTCGGCCCGCGCGAGGCCTGGTTCGCCGGCGAGGCGGTGGCGCAGGCTGGCTTGCGCCAGGTGCTCCAGCATCCCGTCCTCGGCGAGGTCGCCATCCCCGCGCCGCCGGCCCGGCTCTGCGAGACGCCGGGGTCGATCCGCCACCTCGCCCGACGGATCGCCGCGCCACCGCCTTGGCCCCCGCGCCCACCGCTTCAGGCGAACCGGCAGGGCGAAGCCACCGCGCCACTTGAAGGCATCCGGGTTCTCGACCTCGGCACAGTGATCGCCGGGGCCCATGCCGGCGGCGTGTTGGCCAACCTGGGCGCCGACGTGATCAAGATCGAGCCCCGTGAAGGGGACCCGTTCCGCAGCGATGGCGGCGGCTTCCTGGCGTACAACCGCGGCAAGCGCGGCCTGGGCCTCGACCTGAAGCAGCCCGCGGCCAAGGAAGTGTTCTACGACCTCGTCCGCCACGCCGACGTGGTGCTCGACAACTTCCGCTTCGGCGTCCGCGCCCGTCTGGGAATCGACTACGCCAAGCTCCGGGAGATCAATCCGCGGATCATCTCGTGCTCGATCAACGCCTATGGGGATCAGGGCCCGCGCGCGGCCCTGCCGGGCTTCGACCCGCTGCTGCAGGCCGAGGGCGGGATGCAACAGGCGCAGGGCGGCGACGACGAGCCCGTCCTGCACACCATCCCGGTCAACGACGTGGCCACGGCCGCGGTCGTCTCCTGCGCGGTGATCGCGGCGCTGAACGCCCGCGAACGCACCGGCGAGGGCCAGGAGATCATCACCAGCCTGATGGCTCAGAGTCTGACCTTTCAGCTCGCCGAGGTCGTGGCCTATGCGGGCCGGCCGCCCAACGACATTGGCGGGCGCGATTGCCTGGGGCCGCGCGCCCTGCACCGGCTCTACGAATGTTCCGACGGCTGGCTGGCGCTGGTCTGCGAGCGGGCCGCAGAAGCCGAGGCGCTGGGACTGACGCTGGGCGTCGCCCTGGGCGAGGCCCCTCTGGCAGCGCCGCGCGACGGCGACCTGGCGGCAGCCATCGCCGAGGCGCTGTCGATCCGCCCGCGGGACCGGACCGCGCAGGACCTGCTGGCCGCCGGCGTCCCGGCCGCCCCGGCGCTCCGGGCCGACGAGGCCATGCAAAGCGAATGGCTGTGGGACAACCGCCTGCTGGAGCGCTGGACGCACCCCAGGCTGGGTCACGTCGTCGGGGTCAGAAACTACGCTGACTTTTCCCGCACTCCGGGAGGCTTCCGGCGTCCGACGCCAGACTGCGGCGAACACTCCAGCGAACTCCTGGCGGAACTGGGGATCAACCCGGACCGCATCGCGGACCTGCTGGCCAGCGGCGCCATCTTCGAGCCGGTTCACCTCAGCGCCGCCGCGGCCAAGTCCGCCCGCACCGGCAATGACAATTCCGCCCTGTCGGTGCAGTGAGATCAATGACGCTGGAGGGGTCGGGCAGTCGGGCGTATACCGCCGCCATGATTGGAAAACTGAACCACGTCGGCGTGGCCACGCCGTCCATCGAAGCCTCGGTGAAGATGTATCGCGAGATGCTGGGCGCGACCGACTTCAGCGAGACCTTTTCCCTGCCCGAACAGGGCGTCTGGGTCTGTTTCGTCAACCTGCCGAACAGCCAGATCGAGCTCATCGAGCCCTACGGCGACACCTCGCCGATCACCGCCTTCCTGGCCAAGAACCCCAAGGGCGGCCAGCACCATGTCTGTTTCGAAGTTCCCGACATCCTGGCCGCGCGCGACGACATGCGCGCCAAGGGCGCCACGGTGCTCGGGACCGGCGAGCCGCGCATCGGCGCCCATGGCGTGCCGGTGATCTTTGTCCATCCGAAGGACATGGGCGGGGTGCTGGTGGAGCTGATGGAGACCCCAAAGGTTGGAGCGCACTGATGGGCGGGCCCTTCACCCTGGCGGCGATCTATCTGACCATCTGGTGGACGGTGCTGTTCGCCATCCTGCCGCTGGGCACCCAGACCCGCGCCGAGGCCGGCCTGCCCAATGACGGTTCCGACCCCGGCGCGCCGGTGGATCCGAAGCTGAAGCGAAAGTTCATCACCACCACCTGGGTCTCTGGCATCGTCTTCGCCATCCTGTGGCTGGTGATCCACTTCAAGCTGATCGACCTGTCGCATCTGCCCTGGGGTCGCTGAACGCGTTGCCAAGGTCGCGGGCGGGGGGCTATCAGGACGGTCCGCCGTTCCGTTCCCAGGAAAGCCCCTAGACCATGCGCCTTTCGCGCTACTTCATGCCGACCCTGCGCGATGCGCCCTCCGACGCCCAGATCGTCTCCCATCAGCTGATGCTGCGCGCCGGCATGGTCCGCCAGGAAGCCGCCGGCATCTACGCCTGGCTGCCCATGGGCCTGCGGGTGCTGCGGAAGATCGAGCAGATCGTCCGCGAGGAGATGGATCGCGCCGGGGCCATCGAGGTGCTGCTGCCGACCCTGCAGCTCGCCGACTTGTGGCGCGAGAGCGGTCGCTACGACGACTACGGCGACGAGATGCTGCGGATCAAGGACCGCCACGACCGCGACCTGCTCTACGGCCCCACGGCCGAAGAGGTGATCACCGAGATCTTCCGGGCCTATGTCAAATCCTACAAGGACCTGCCGAAGAATTTCTACAACATCCAGTGGAAATTCCGCGACGAGCGCCGCCCGCGCTTCGGCATCATGCGCGGCCACGAACATCTTGTTGTAGGAATGCTTGCCCGCTTCGGCCGTGAGGAGA